>NZ_WQOJ01000059.1:0-517 GCF_018784545.1 Pseudoflavonifractor sp. MCC625
GAGACCGCAGAAAATTCTGTGTAATCGACGTTCCTCGACAGTATGAAAATCTTCGACTGAGTCAAGAATGAGATCAAACATTCAAGACGAAGGAGACGAAGATTATGCAGCCAGTACCACAGGATTTGTTGAAGGAATACGTTCAGAGCCAGCACTTCACCAGTACGACGGAGATCATGGAGGCCATGAAGGAAATGTTCCGGGACGTCATCCAGACCGTCATGGAAGTGGAGATGGACGAGGAGCTTGGTCGCGAGCGTTGCGAGCGCTCAGGCGAGCCGGAGGGAACCCTCAGAAACTACCGCAATGGCTACACGAAGAAGACCGTCAAGACCCAGCTGGGTGAGGTGGACATCAAGGTCCCCCGGGACCGGAACGGCTCCTTTGAGCCCAAGATCATCGGCAAGTATGACCGGAATGCGGACGGGATGGAGGATAAGATCCTGGCACTGTACGCCTGCGGCATGAGCCAGCGGGATATCGCTGAGCAGATCAAGGAGCTGTACGGCGTGGAGAT
>NZ_WQOJ01000060.1:0-293 GCF_018784545.1 Pseudoflavonifractor sp. MCC625
ACGGCGTTGACGGGGGAGTGGCCGCCCTTGTGGATGCAGCCCAGGGACTTCTCCTCCAGGGTGGTGATACCGCCGGTCTTGTTGCCGGGGGAGGGGTTGCCCTCACGGACCTCCTCGCCCACCAGGCGCAGAGCCTCCTCATAGCGGTGGACGATCTCAAAGATGCGGTCCCGGACCTCGGGAGTGGCGGCGCGGCGGGCCAGGATGTGCTCAGCGCCGATGAACTCGGTGGTCTCGCTGAGGATGGAGGTGCCGCCCTCCCGGACCATCAGGTCGGAGAGCTGGCCGATGAG
>NZ_WQOJ01000008.1:0-45186 GCF_018784545.1 Pseudoflavonifractor sp. MCC625
TGTTTGATCTCATTCTTGACTCAGTCGAAGATTTTCATACTGTCGAGGAACGTCGATTACACAGAATTTTCTGCGGTCTCGCTTTCTCCGTAAATGTGGCGACGAAGATGCTTTCCGGTTTTACATTGCATTCTTCTATGAGATAGATTGTGCGTTGAACAAGCGTATATGTTTTTCCAGTTCCAGGACCGGCTGTAATAAGGACAGGCCCTTCCGCAGCGGAGATAGCCTTTCGCTGGCCGTCGTTTGCATTTCCAAAATCAAACATAAGAATATTTCACGCCCTTCCTCATAGCGTCACATTTTGCATAGATGGTTTATCTCGTAGAACTTCCGCACCATGACTAACGGTCACACAGAAATGTAGGAAGATCTTCTTGGTTTGTCATGCACAGTAAGAAAGTCCGGAATCGAAATAGCGTTCAAAGAACGCGTAGCCGCAGGATGAAATCCTGCGTTTATGGGGGCTTGGGGGATACCCTCAACAAGCAGCGCCGGAAGCCGAATGGCTATCCAGGGGCATTGCTTGCTACAATATGTTTACACCAAGGTGAATCTCATACACATTACTGTTATTCGTGAAAAAGGATAGCTGACTTTTTGATTCTGCCCAATATTTATACCCAAATCACTTTTATCGAAATGTGCTACGCATCTACCTTTACAATAGCCGTCTTTACTTCTCTTGTGGATTGTCCTTCACGACCTCCATGATATCAGAAATATCGCAATCGAGTGCTGTACAAATGCGCAGCAACACCTCTGTAGTAATGTTATCGCCTTTGCCCAGTTTGGCAATGGATGCCGAGCTTATGCCGCTGATCTCTCTCAACGCTTGTTTATTCATGTTCTTATCAATCAGCAGCTTCCAAAGTTTATTATAACTAATATGCATATCTTACCTCCGGCGCCAAAATTATCAATTAGTACTTCTCTTCAGTACCAGCATTCTTAATTGCCCAGCACCACCCAAACAATTCTTCTCCACCTGGGTTCAAGCGCAGTACCGCAGTGTTATTCACAATTTCAGCCGTTCTATCGGTATATGCTTGTTCTTTGTCAAAAGCGATAAATATCTGCTTGTCGCTTTGAAGATATAATTCCATAATCTTATCTACCGGATCATCTCCTATATTTTTAAAGATGGAAGAATCGTGAGCGATTACGGGGAGTGGAGTCAACTTTAGCACACTCATATCCAGAACGATCAGACTCTTGTAAGCAGTGCCTGTTCCACCGTCTCTTGGTGTAGTGAAGACATATTTGCTCTTGGACTCGAAGCGAATTGTGGGTGCCTCGCGCTTTATATCATAAAGGCTATCATTATAGCGTACCATCTGAGCGTTTAATGTTGATTCAATTTCATGTAGCACCTGCATTTCTGCGTCGTCTAGCTGCTCTTCAATTTCAGTGGCAGCATCCTTGAGTTCCTGCGTCCTTAGGAACGCCTCGTTCTGTGAACGTAAGCCAGAAATCTGTCGTTCGATCTCCGAATACTCATCAAGAAATTCTTTTGGAATTTCCGAAGGAATACCAAGCTCAGCAAGTTGTTGCTCCAAGCGCTGGATTTCTGCAGTGACATCCTTTATCAACAGTTGCAAGCTCGCGGCCTCTTCGAGTAGCTCGGAATCGAGAATGCAAGACAAGCTCCGGTGAAACGACTCAATTTCCTCGATTTTCTTAATATTGGCAGTCGGAAAGAAAGATAAAAGATGTTGCAAATCATCTTCCGTTGTAATGAATTGCTCGTCCTTATTTTTTGTAACTATGCGGTATTGGGTAGTCAGCTGGCCATACTCGCGCTTTATAGCTTTCAACTGGCTAGCAACATCTGCAGCAGCATCCTTGCGCTTCATTTCTTTTTCCAGAAGCGCACTATCGGTGTCTCTCGTCAAGGTAGACTTCTTTTCTAAAAGCTCTTTGATTCGATCTTCGTTTTTTTTGTATTGTGTTTGAGTTCTAATGGCGCTCGGTACTAACTCCAATCGACGGGCACTCGAATAGGTCGTTTTCTTTTCTTTTGCCGTCTTCAACTTTGCTTTCAATTCATCAACAAAACGATACAAATTAAACAGCTTCTCTAAAGAAGTGATGGCATCACTTGCGGTTTGTGAACCATTGTTCAATGGATTTGTCACTGTATCGTTATTTTTGCCCGCTACCCTAAAAAAGCGACTAACAATATCTCTAAATGTGACGCCAGGCAGATCAATCTTATATCCTGCCATCAACTGCTCGCGAAATTTCTTCACACTGATAATCTCTTGGGGCTTATATTCTTCATTGCAGATGGTTACATGATTAGGATCAGAAACCGACCTGCTATAGTAATGTAATCCATCAGCAAACTCAAACGTAAAACAGATGGTGTGGTCGCCAACGTAATTCTTCACATCAGTTTTTCCATAGGTGTCGCCACCGAAGCAAAAGTCAACGATCAGAAGAAACGTGGATTTACCGATAGAATTTTCGGCGGCATGACCGCCGAGAACCGTATTTAATCCCTTGTGGAATCTAATAGGGCCACGAGGCTCACCGTTTGATTTAAATGCATCACAAAGAATTTCCTTTAGCATAACACAGCACCCCCTCTTCTTCATCGAACCTAATCTTGTTAAGAGCATACAAGCAGTCCATTAAATCCATAAATTCACTGACACCACTTAAATGCGTATGCAGTGCTTTATATAAATCCCCAACAGTCATTGGACCTTCTTGTAACAATTGCAACGCTATCGGAAACTTTGAAATTACGCTTTCTCTATAAGTAAATAATTTATTTGGAAATAGCATCAAATACCTCACACTTCTGAACAAAAAACGAAACAACTACCTCACAAGGGCCGGTTTCTTCATTTGTCAAGCCAGCAAGCCATGTAACCAGCTTGTCGAATATTTGACTTTGAGTTAGGCCCTGTTGTGCTAAGTCTTTATATTCGTATTTCATCTGGGAACAGAAACGCTCATAATCCACAGTGCCTTCCATTTCTAATTGTTTAAAAGTAGTTTCTACATCAGGATAATATTTGTTTACAAAGTTATGTATTTTAAAGAATAAAGATGCGTCTGTACCATCCATCTTTTTCACAACTTCTGTTGGACTATAATTCAACTCCATTACCTGTGTGACCGGAATCTGTGAAATTTTGCGCAAAACACTTTCTACACCAGCAACTAATTTTTCGTCGCTCATTTCATCCAAAGCTTCCTTTAATATAGTAATTCTAAGTTTAATGTCCTCCAAACGATGTATTTTCTCAGTATTGATATCAAACATATACCTCCTAGCACATTCCGGGCATAGTGCAATTAGATTGTCAACCGTGTTCCTTGGCAATTTTGGATTAATCTGGACAACAGTATAGTCAAAAGCACTTTTACCATCAGCATCTTGATACAATGGTTTGAAACATCCATCATTAGGGCACCGCTGCTTTGTTTCTGCCAACAGGTGAACACCATACGCATTTTTAAGGTCAGTATCATCGTACACTGGCAATGTCAGTTCTTTTCCATCGCCTACCAAAGAAGCATCTACAGTCTCAATTCCCATTGCTGCGGCATCTATCAGGAGGCCAATTAGCTCTTCGCATACATTTGGCAAAGTTTCAACAGAACACTTTATGCCATAAGCAGATAGTTCGCCAATCATCTTTTTGCGTGCAGATTCATCAACATCATCAAATGCATCCAAAAATGCAGATGTGTCATAGTACTTTTTTATCATGCGTGCTTTTATTTTGGGCAATGCTTTTCCATTGTAAATGCGGCCCAGATAATCTTTCTCAGACTCCAAGCCGTTATAAGGGTAATATTTGTTCTGCTCGTCTGCCTGCACCTCTGCATCAGAAGCAGGTGCACGCATAATAAGTGTGACAATGAATGGAATATAATCTTGATTCGTACACTCCACACCAATATACGAGTGCAATATTTTTAGAAACTCACTCAATGTCATTTTTGTCCTCCTTCCGATATAGCTGGTCACCTAGTCCGCCCAAGTCCGGTTTAGTCCGCTGGGCGGATTTTTGTTTTGCTAAAATAAAGGCACAAGCAGAGAACGAGAATGCCGATTGCATCATGCACTATACGATTTAGTGTATCACGCTTACGTGAAGAAAACAATATCTTCACGATAGCAAACTTAAAAACGGCGATGCAAGAGATATGCTTTCGAGTTCCCTGATTGGGATACCATTGTAGAACTGTTGTGACTGGCATCGCTTGATCCCCGATGGCTCAACCAACCACGGCAGACAATTTAATACCGTAGCTGCCTTTTGAGCGGGTTAGCTGCAATCCGAAACGGAGAACTCCGTTAGGACTGCGGTTAGTTTCCTTTCTCTCTTTAGCAGCGCCTAGGGTCCTCCGTTTCGAGAAATCGAAAAACGGAGGACTTTTTATGATCATCAAAAGAAAGCAGGGAGATTCCAAATCCCATTTCCACACCTGCCACCAAGAAATTGGAGGCGGGCAGCACAGTGCTGCCCCTCTGACCACTGATCCTTGTACTTATGTTTATAATTTTGCAGACGGATCGAGCACCACCTTGGTTTTCAACTCTGACGGCATTTCTGGCATTAATAGTTCTTGGCTTTCTGAGTTGCAGGAACTTGATCGCCAAGAATACAATAACAACCACACTCAGACCCGCCGCCATTGCTCTCTGGAGGCCCAAGACCCAGAAGGAATGGGTGGATATTACGAGGGCGACAATATGCAGCGTGTGCAGCTTAGTCTCGAAGTGGACGAATTTCTTTCTGCTCTGCCAAGAGATTTAGAAGTAATCGCCCGTCTTCTATACGCTGGATTTTCTGCGGCAGATATAGCTCGTCAGCAGGGAGTCAACCGATCCACCATCTGCCGAAAGATCAAGAAGCTTCAGGATGCTCTAACTCGCTATAATCCATAAATATACAGCACCTTGCGCTAGCAAAAGCCCGGCCTTTTGACCGGACTTTTGCTATTTTTGAATAAGTTCTGCAAACTGCGCAACAAACGCCCTCTGCCGTGGCCTACAAGTGAGAGGTACAAGTGCCAGGGAAGGGTACCAAGGCCGCTCAGACTTTGAATACACATAATCATAGGAGAGAAACGGCCATGGATTACAAAACCGAACCCAAGCAGCAGGAGCCGCAGCTGATTTGCCTGTGCGCAGCCTGTGCCAGTGCTTTTTATAATGTTCCCACCATAAGAGTCAAGCGCGCAGATCGCTACCAATTCGTGAAAGATACCTGTACCTATTGTGGAATTCGCAGTGGATATGACTATATCGTCGCTCCCCGCAAAGTTCCGCAGCGCCATTCAGGTAATGAGGCGACGCTATGAACAAAAAGGATGTCTGTGCAACAAAAGTGGCTTATGTGCGCTTCACGGAAGATGATTTGGCGGATCTGGATCGTCAGGTCCGGAGGGTTGGCGCACCGTCAAGAGGCGCATATATTCGCAATCTGGTCAAACAAATTCGCCCCGTTGAGCTTCCTCCAGCAGACTATTTATCCCTGCTGGACGAGCTATCATCCCTTCGGCGCAGTATTGATGCTTTGGCAGTGCGAGCCGCTGAAGGTGGAACATCTACTCTTAATCCGGTCGAATATTATACATTGTCCAGCCTTACAGCGTTAACACTCCAAAAAATCCGGCTTGCGGCGTTACCACAGCAATGTCAATTACCGGAGGATATGATCCATGAATGAATCGATTATTGACCGCACCTATGTGTGCTTAAAGCTGATTGATATGCTCTACAAGAAGGGCCTTGTCAACGAGGCAACCTATCTGAATGTCAAGCAAACCTATCCGCAAAAGTGAACACTTTTCCGGCAAGTTGTCAAGGATATCAGGCCAGCGTCCGTATCATTGCTGATTCTGTTGTTTTCGGGTATTCTCGCCTTGTCAGAACAAATCAGAAGCCATAAAGGAGGAAGATGCTATGTACAATATGTCTCCGTACTCATTGTCCCGTTCTTTCCGGGACAAACCCTGCCGGGCAGTTATATATGGCCGTGCCTCAACAGAACACGAGGCCCAGGTCAAAGCCCTTCAGAATCAGATGCAATGGTATGATGATGTTGCTCGTTTTCATCCCCAGTGGAATGTCATCAGCCGCTACATTGACCAAGGCATTACCGGAACCCAGGTCTATAAGCGGGATGCTTTTATGCAGATGATGGAGGATGCCAAACAGCATAAATTTGATTTGATCGTCACTCGCGAGGTCTGCCGCTTCGCCAGAAACACGGTGGATGCTCTGGTCTGCGTCCGTCAGCTTGCCGCTATGGGAATTGAAGTCTATTTTGTGAATGATAACATTTGGACTCTTGACGGTGATGGTGAGCTGAGGTTGACCATCATGGCTACTATGGCACAAGAAGAAAGCCGCAAAATCAGTGAACGCTCTCTTGCGGGACAACGGGTCAGCCGCGAAAAAGGCGTCCTCTATGGAAACGGGAACATTTTTGGATATACCAGGAACAAACTCACCAAGCAGTTTGAAATTGATCCCGATCAGGCGGAAACTGTAAAAATGATTTTTGACCTCTATGATTCCGGTATGGGTGAAACCTTGGTAGCAAAAGAGCTGACCCGCCTTGGACGCAAAAACGGGGTGGGTAAGGTCAAATGGGATGCTGGGAAGGTATCAAAAATCATCAAGCGTAAAAACTATTTGGGGTACACAGTTTACTGTCAGTCCTATTCCAATAACTATTTGGAGCAAAAACGGATCAAGCGCGACGAGAGTGAGTTCGTCTATGTAAAAGGCGGTTTTCCTCAGATCATTTCAGAGGAGCAGTACGAGCGGTGTAACGCCATTCGTCGCAGCAGGACCAAACGGCTGACGGATGAAAAAGGCCGCACGCGGAGTTTTGGTGTTCAGCAGGCTCAGAATGTATGGGGCAGAAAAATGAGGTGTCGTTGCGGTTCTCCCATGCTTCGACATCGTTGGAGAACCAATAATGCAGGAAAGCCTATCTATGGATATGAATGCAAACGACACCATGATACGCCCCGCATCCGCCTTCAGAATGAACAAGGCAATCCAACACCTATCTGTGAGATCAAGCCGGTTGGACAAAGCAAGCTGGAACTGATGGCCTCCAAAATATTTGAGAGGGTATGGGGAGACCAAAGAGAAATCGTCCTCCAGACCTGCAAAATGCTGGATGCTTGCTACAAGCCAGACGCAGATGGTCGAGCAGATTTGATGAAAGCGAAAGATGATTCTATTCAGTTGCTCCAACAACAGCTGGATGACTTGGTTGTGGTCCGTGCTCGTGGAGAGATTGAGCAGGATAAGTTCCTCCAGCGGACCATAGAAATTCAGCAGCAGATGGAGGCCCTTCGTCAGAGCAAAGCTCAAATTGCTTCAGAGGACTACAATCCCGGACGCCTGGATATGGAAGCCATTGAGGCAGCGTTGTGCGAAGCAGTTGAAATGCATGACGGTCTGGTAAGCGAGGATTTCATTGATCTCTTTGTTTCAAAGGTTACACCACTGTCTGATTCCCGCTTTGCCTGGTGCTTGGACTTTTCTCCACAGCCCACAGTTGCCTTTCTGAATTTAGCCGGGCAGAGGAAGTACACGACCTGCTCTATGGATAGTAAATTACACTTTGGTCCTTTTGCTGATGAGGAGGGGCACACCATCCCTTTTCCGGGCAGCCTGCGTCGGTGAGCTGCCCGGACAGCTCTAATTCAAAATGTACATCGTTATATACACAAGGTATGTACGGCGCAGGCTGCTATCAAAAATCCGCGGTAATCGCACAATATAAGATAGTAATCGGAGTGGCGCTGCATCAGCAGCGTCACTCCTTTTTCCATGCTGCTGGTCAGTGAATCTTTCTCCGGCCCAGCTAAATATAAATACAAAAAAGAACCTGTAACCAATGCAGTTACAGGCTCTCACTCTGGCACGCCCGAAGGGACTCGAACCCCCAACCCTCAGAACCGGAATCTGATGCGCTATCCAATTGCGCTACGGACGCATATGAACTTTTCCCAAGTACCCGATTATTATAGCAGGCTTTCCTCATTTTGTAAAGGGCTCTTTGCGGATTTCTTTCCAGCTTCCTCTTGCAAGTTTTGGGATTCTCCGTTAAAGTAGAGAAAAAGGAGTGAAACAACATGATCTTTCTCTGCTACCCCAAGTGTACCACCTGCCAAAAGGCCAAGGCCTGGCTGGATGCCCATGGCGTTTCCTACACCCTGCGGGATATTAAGCTGGACAATCCCTCCCTCAGCGAGTTGAAAGACTGGCACAGCCGCAGTGGTTTGCCCCTCAAGCGCTTTTTCAACACCAGCGGCCTTCAGTACCGGGCCCTGGAACTCAAGGACCGCCTTCCTTCCATGCCGGAAGAAGAGCAATACGCTCTGCTTGCCTCGGACGGAATGCTGGTCAAACGCCCCATGCTCATCGCGGAAGACTTTGTTCTGGTGGGCTTCAAGGCGCCCGACTGGGCTGACCGGCTTGGAATACAGGAATAACAAAACCGGCGCACGGAAAACATTCCGCGCGCCGGTTTTTCTCAATTAATGCAGGGCTGCGTCGCAGTAGGCACAGCAATCCACACCGCCGTTCTGCTTGACCAGGGGGGGCAGATAGGGGTCGGTCTGGGTAATGCAGCGGGGATTGGAGCAGACCGGAGTCGTACCGATCTCCACCGCCTCCGGCTTGATGCGGGGCTGGTTGGCCAGGTCCGCCAGCAGAGCCATACGGGAGAACATGCCGTACCGGGCCTGCTCAAAATAGGCTGCACGGGGATCGTCGTCCACGTCCAGGGCGATCTCATCCACACGGGGCAGGGGATGCATGACCAGCATGTTCTTGCGGGCCCGCTCCAGCTTGCGCTTGGTCAGGACATAGATACCCTTGTTGCGCTCGTACTCCAGGGGGTCCACAAAACGCTCCCGCTGGATACGGGTCATATAGAGGACATCCAGCTGGGGAATGACGTTCTCCAGACCGGTAACCTCCACGCTCCACAGGTTCTTCTCCTTCATGAAGGCACGGATATACTCCGGGATGGCCAGCTCGCGGGGAGAGATGAGGTAGAACTTCACATTGTCGAACTTGGCCAGCGCCTTGATGAGGGAGTGGACCGTACGGCCGTTCTTCAGGTCACCGCACAGACCGATGGAGATGCCATCCACACCGCCCAGCATCCGGGTAATGGTGGTCAGATCGGTCGTGGTCTGGGTGGGGTGCATGTGTCCGCCGTCGCCTGCATTGATCACAGGCACATCGGAATACAGGGAAGCGGCTTTGGCCGCGCCCTCCCGGGGGTTACGCATGATAACCACGTCGGCATAGCCGGACACCATCTTGATGGTGTCCTTCAGGCACTCGCCCTTTGCCACCGAGGAGGATTTGGGATCGGCAAAGCCAAACACCGTTCCGCCCACCCGCAGCATGGCGGTCTGGAAGGAAAAGTTGGTCCGGGTAGAAGGCTCAAAAAAAAGTGTGGAGGCCACACGACCCCGACACACATCCATAAAATCGGCGGGGTGGTCAATAATAGCACTGGTGCTCTTGTACAGCGCTTCCCACTCCGCCCGAGACAGATCCCCAAAATCGATCAGATGTCGCATACCATCTTCTCCATTCCTTGTCGTATTTTTTTCGTATTATCTTACCACATTTTAAGGAACTCGACAAGAATCTCGAGCCATTTTCTTTCTTGCCATTTTGCCAAAATCTCGCCTGTATTTTTTTCTTTCCCCCGGTCATGCTAGACAAAACGGGCCGGAGGAGGAATTCGACGTGGAATGGTTTTGGTATTTTGGGATTTATAGTTTCCTGGGCTTCTGTCTGGAAGTGCTTTTTGCGCGGGCAACACACCAGTCCAAGCGGGATCGAAAGTGCTTTTTTCTCCTGCCCCTCTGCCCGGTCTATGGTCTGGGTGCACTGTGGATTCTGGCGCTCCCCGCCCCTGTCCGCCAGAGTAATCTTCTCCTGTTTTTTGGCTCCGCTTTGGCCGCAACCGGAGCAGAGTATCTCATGTCCCTCTTCTATGAACGGCTGACCGGAGTACATTTCTGGGATTACCGGCATCTCCCCTTCCAGCTCCACGGCAGGGTATGCCTGCTCTTTTCTATCTTTTGGGGCATGCTCGGTGTGGGTGCGGTCCGTGTTCTTCACCCGCTGGTCGCTCAGTTTACCGCGCTCATTCCGTCTTTTTTATGGCCCCTTGCGGCATGTCTGCTTCTGCTGGACGGAGCCCTTACGCTGGTCCTCCTGCGGCGCACCCACAGCACCGACATTCTATGCTGGTATCGCCGTGTTTCCAGACTGCCTTTGCGCGACTCCTGATGCAGAGAGAGGGACGGAAGCTCCGCCCCTCCCCATATCAAACGTCTTTGCTCAGGCTTTCTGCAGCGCTTCCATTACCTCATCGATCTTCTTCTGCGGCAGATAGGCTCCCGCAAAGGCCAGCAGCTGCTCCAAGGTCACGGTATTGGCCGCTCCGGTAAGGGGATGCTTGAGGACGGCGGGCAGCTTTTTTTGCAGGACGCTCCGGCTCCGGGGATCTGCCAGCAGCTGCCCCACCGTGATCTGATTGTGCTTTAAGTCCATGGTACATTCCTCCTGTTGTGGTGATACCTCACTCTATGCACGACCCAAATCAAATTTTACACGCGCCCCTGCGGACTCGTCCTCTTTTTCCCAGGCTTGCGGCTTTCTCGCATACGCATTATAATAAAAGTGACGGTCTGGCGGCTCAACGGCCCTGTCCGGCCTTGTCCACATGCCGCAATCCAAGAACGGAGGAATTCACATATGATCAAATCCTTTGAAGGACATACACCCCAGCTCCATCCCGATGCCCGGGTCGCGGAAAATGCCACCCTGGTGGGACAGGTCACCCTGGAGGCGCGCTCCAGTGTCTGGTATGGTGCGGTCCTCCGCGCCGATACCACCACCATCCATGTCGGGGCCGGCTCCAACCTTCAGGATGGCTGCATGGTGCATGGAGACGAGGGATTCCCCGTTCAGGTCGGTCAGGACGTGACCGTGGGCCACGGGGCGATCCTGCACGGCTGTACGGTGGGCGATCGCTGTGTCATCGGCATGGGCGCGACCCTCCTCAACGGCTGTGTGATTGGCGAGGACTCTCTCGTGGCTGCCGGGGCCCTGGTGACCCAGAACACGGTGATTCCGGCGGGCAGTCTGGTCATGGGCTCTCCCGCCAAAGTCCGCCGTGCGCTCACGGAGGAGGAAAAGGCGGGCAACCTGGAGTCTGCCCGGGAATATGAGCATCTCTCCCTCCAGCTTCCGGCAGAGGGCTCCCGATGAAACGTTGGCGTGATTCCTCGTTCCGCGCCCAGGTGAAAAGTTCCCCCATGGTGGCCCGTCTTTATCAAATTCTCCGGTTTCTGGTAATTTGGGTCATGATCGCCCAGTTTTTCAACGGGAACTTTGAAAATGTCTTCCTGTGTATCCTGACCCTGATCCTGTTTCTGGTTCCCAGCTTTATTGAGCGGAAGATCCAGATCGATCTGCCCGACACGCTGGAAGTCATCATTCTCCTCTTTATTTTTGCCGCGGAAATTTTGGGTGAAATCCGTGCCTACTACATCTCCATCCCCTACTGGGATACTATGCTCCACACCCTCAACGGCTTTCTCTGCGCCGCCATTGGCTTCTCCCTGCTGGATATCCTCAACCGGCATGAGCGGCTCTCCTTCTCCCTCTCGCCCCTGTATCTGGCCATAATGGCCTTCTGCTTCTCCATGACCATCGGCGTGCTGTGGGAGTTCTTTGAGTGCACCATGGACGTGTTTTTCCATTTGGATATGCAGAAGGATACCGTCGTAAACACCATCTCCTCGGTCATGCTGGACCCCAACGGCGGCAATGTCCCCACGGCCATCCGCGGCATCACCGACGTCATTGTGGTCACCGCGGACGGAAGCGAGATCCCGCTGGGCCTGGGAGGTTATCTGGATATCGGCATTCTGGATACCATGAAGGACCTGTTCGTGAATTTTATCGGCGCAGTGGTCTTTTCCTTCATCGGCTACTTCTACGTAAAGTCCCGGGGCAAGGGACGCTTCGCCCGGCGCTTCATCCCCCAGGTGCTTCCGGAAACCCCCAGTTCCGAACCGAAAAAATAATGCCCGGTACGTATGCTTCTCTCCTGTGCGGATATACTAAGATCATCACCGCAAAGGAGGAAATGCGTTATGAACAACCAGGTCAATCACAACATCAAGTGCTCCGTCTCCAGCTGTGCGCATCACTGCGAGCAGAACTGCTGCACCCTCAACGAGATCAAGGTGGGCTGCTGCGGCGCCGCCGCTCCCAAGAGCTGCGACTCCACCGAGTGCGCCTCGTTCCAGCTGCGCAGCAGAGGCTGAGGCCGCTGAGTCCGGAGGCTGCTCCGGTCTGACACAAACGTCCCCGGTTCCCATTGTGTAGGAACCGGGGACGTTTCTACTTATTTTTCCGCGCCGCGGTGCAGCCCGTAGATCATCTTCTGCCGGGTGCAGATAAAGTTCTTTTCATGCAGCGCAATGGAGAGGAAGTCCGAGTGGGGATGCTCCTCCGCACCAAAATGTAAAAACGCGCCAAACCCCACCTGTCCTGCGGCAAACACGGTGGAATAGTTCATAAACATCTCATCCATAGCCTCAATGCTCATGAGATAGGTCATATAGGAGGGGGACTCCACCATCACCCGCTCCATCCCCAGGTACTTGAGTACCTTCAGCATGGCAAGCCCGTCGGTAACCGCTCCCGTTCCCGTGGCCAAAACGATTCGCTCTCCGGATGCGGCGGCCGCCTGTACCGCGTCCACGTCCACCTCTTCCGCGCTGGTGTAGGGCCCCAGTGCCCGGAAGCTCCAGGGACAATGGGCCCGGACATACTCCAATCCATCCGGAGAAGTCGCCACCACCACAGGGGCGTCCACATCAAAGAGCATATGGTCAAAGAGAAGATCCGTGCCGTCAAAAGACACCACGATATGGGCCGGACAGTAGTGCTTCTTCCCCATCTGCGTGGTGCGCAGGCTGGCAAGCTCCTCATCAAAGCAGTTGGCCCACATCACCTCGTTGGTGTGCAGTGTCCGCGCCCCGATGATCACGCCATCCGCATAGAAGCGCAGCATATTCAGTACCCAAAAGTCGGCCAGCGCCCCATCTGGATCCCGGAAATTATTTCCCGCAATCTTTTCGCCATGCCGGTCGTCGGTAAAGGAAATCTTTCCGTCCACCGACTCTACAATCGAGGCAAACAGATAGGGCCGGTCTGCGGGCGCCGGGGGAAAATACACATCGCCATACACCTGGCGAATTTTCTCCGGCGTGGGTGCGTCGGGGGAAATGGCCCGAATGGCCGCCAATGCCTCTTCATCACGCATCAAGGGTGTCAGCCGGATCTGCTCTACCGGGAAATCCATCGTTACAAACTTCTCCATCTACCGTTTCATCCTTCCGCGCTTAAATTCCGCAAATCATTCTATTTTTGCGGTTATATTTTGATTTTATAGCATAAAATTCAAGTTGTCAACGCATTAGTAGTACTAATGAAAATTTTTCCAATTAAAACAGGCAAATAAATACGACCAGCCCCGGACAATCGTCCGGGGCTGGTCGTACAAATTGCAGATTTTACTCCGCTGCCTCAGGCTTGGCAGCAGCGGGGGCCGCCTTGGGGGCGGCGGGCTTCACCTCGGGGACCTTTCCGTCCACAGTGATGAGCTTGCGGGGACACTTCTGGGCGCACAGGCCGCAGCCCACGCACTTGTCATAGTCAATGACAGCCAGATTCTTGTCCACGGTGATGGCTTCCTTGGGGCAGGCCTTGGCGCACAGACCACAGCCGATACAGCCGTTGTCGCACACCTTGCGCACGTCAGCACCCTTGTCCTTGGAGGAACAGGTGATGGCCACGTGGCGCTTGGTCTTGTAGGGAGCCAGCAGGATGATGTGGCGGGGACAGGCGTCCACGCACTTCTTACAGGCCTTACACTTCTCCTCGTCCACCTTGGCCACGCCGTCCACCACGTGGATGGCGTCAAAGGGACACACGGCCTCACAGGTGCCGAAGCCCAGGCAGCCGAAGGAGCAGCCGGCAGGGCCGCCGCCGGGCAGGCGGGCGGCAGCAGCACAGTCGTGGATACCCACATACTCGTACTGCTCGTGGCCACGGCAGCCGCCGGTGCACTGTACCTGGGCGATCATCTTGGCGGAGGCCTCAGCCTTCACGCCCATGATCTCGGCGATCTGGGCCGCCACGGCGTCGCCGCCGGCAGCACAGCAGTTGGTGGCAGCCTTACCAGCCACCACGGCAGCGGCATAGCCGCCGCAGCCGGGATAGCCGCAGCCGCCGCAGTTGGCGCCGGGCAGGCAGGCAGAAATGGCCTCTTCACGGGGGTCCTTCTCCACGGCAAAGGCCTTGGAGGCATAGGCCAGGATCAGACCGAAGATCGCGCCCAGCACGCCGAGCACGACAACAGCAGCAATAACAGTGTTCATTCTTTCCAGCCTCCCTTAAAATACCTTCAGGCCGGAGAAGCCCAGGAAGGCCAGGGCCAACAGGCCGGCGGTCACCAGCGCGATGGGGAAGCCCTCAAAGGCCTTGGGGCACTCGGCAAACTCCAGCCGCTCCCGCACGCTGGCAAAGAGCACGATGGCCAGCAGGAAGCCCACGCCGCCAGTGACGCCGTAGACCAGGCTCTCGATGAAGCCATAGCTGTTCTGGGTATTCTGGAGCACCACGCCCAGCACGGCGCAGTTGGTGGTGATGAGGGGCAGGTACACGCCCAGGGCCTCATACAGAGAAGGCATAGCCTTCTGGAGGAACATCTCCACGAACTGCACCAGGGAGGCGATGACCAGGATATAGGTCACGGTCTGCATAAAGACCAGATTGAACTTCTCCAGAATGAAGTGGTTGATGGGCCAGCACACGGCGCTGGCCACGCCCATGACGAAGATAACGGCCATGCCCATACCCAGGGCGGTATCGATCTTCTTGGACACGCCCATGAAGGGGCAGATGCCCAGGAACTGGGCGAAAATGAAGTTGTTGACCAGAATTGCGCCCAGCGCGATGCCAAAGAGTTCGGTGAAACTCAGCATTACTTGGCCACCTCCTCTTTCTTGTCGCTGCCCTTCTTGGGCTTATTGAGGAAATACTGCATGGTAGCGATCACCACGGCCAGGGTCAGGAAGCCGCCCACCGGCAGCACCATGCCCAGCGCGGGAATCCCCTCGGGCAGGATGCGGATGCCGTCGCCGCCGTTGAGGATGCCGCCGCCAAAGGTGCCGTTGCCCAGGAACTCACGGATCACACACATGATGACCAGGATCACGGTGTAGCCCAGGCCCTGGAAGATACCATCCAGGGCGGAGGCCGCCACGCCGTTCTTGGAGGCGAAGGACTCGGCACGGCCCAGGATGATACAGTTCACCACGATCAGGGGAATGAAGAGGCCCAGGCTCTCGGACAGGCTGGGGAGATAGGCCTTGAGCAGCAGGTCCACAATGGTCACGAACCCGGCGATCACGACGATGTAGCAGGCGATACGCACCTTGCTGGGGATGATCTTGCGCAGCAGGGAGATAACGATATTGGCGCAGGTCAGGATGATGAGCACGGATACGCCCATACCCAGACCGTTGAAGAGGCTGGTGGTAATGGCCATCACGGAGCACATACCAAGCAGCTGTACGGTAACGGGGTTCTGGAAGATCAGACCGTCCAGAAATTGCTTTTTCACATTCATGTTCTGTGCCCTCCTTAGCCCAGGCTGGCGGCGGCCGCCAGCGCACTGGTGACGCTCTCGCACACGCCGCGGGAGGTGATGGTGGCGCCGGTGAGGGCGTTGATCTCGCCGCCGTCCTTGGTGACGGAGACCTTACCGCTCTTACCCACGAACTGGGCCTGCCAATCCGGCTTGCCGGCATTGGAGCCCAGACCGGAGGTCTCACCGGTCTCAACGATGGAGATGCCGGTGCAGGTGCCGTCGGTCCCAACACCAACCATCACGCTCAGCGTACCGCTGAAGGAGGTGGCGGGCTTGACCTGGACCACATAGCCGGCGTCGCCGGCCTGGTACACGGCCTGCACGGTGGAATCCTCTCCGGTGTACTCCACGGGGGTGTAGACGCCGTCCTCCGTGGGGAGCACAGCCTGCATGGCCTCCGCGGTCTTTTTCTCGGTGTTCAGCTTAATCTGAGGCGCGGTGACCATATTGACCGCACCCAGCAGCAGGGCGGTGATCAGGCTGATAGCGGTCAGAACCACAACCAGCATGGCCAGGCTCGGCTCTTTCTTTTTGTTCATCACGATCTCGCTCATTTCGCCGCGCCC
Organism: Pseudoflavonifractor sp. MCC625; assembly: GCF_018784545.1. Lineage (NCBI taxonomy): Bacteria > Bacillati > Bacillota > Clostridia > Eubacteriales > Oscillospiraceae > Pseudoflavonifractor > Pseudoflavonifractor sp. MCC625. Next base: position 16,322 of record NZ_WQOJ01000008.1, read on the forward strand.
TCCTTTGCCTTGGCCTTCATTTCCTTGGTGACGCCGAAGCGGCCGGGCTTTCCGGCCTTATCCAGCAGCCACACGCAGATGTTCATCAGCAGGATGGCGTAGCTGACACCCTCGGGATAGCCGCCGAAGTAGCGGATGAAGATGGTCAGCAGGCCGCAGCCAATGCCGAAGTAGATCTCGCCCATCTTGGTCACGGGGCTGGTCACATAGTCGGTCGCCATGAAGAAGGCGCCCAGCATCAGGCCGCCGCCGCACAGGTTGTAGAGCATCCAGTCCACCCGGGCAATGCCGCCCTGGGGGAAGAGGAAGCAGAGCACCGCCACGGTGGCGAGATAGGCCACGGGGATGCGGGCGCGGATGACGCCGCGCCAGATGAGGTAGATGCCGCCCAGCAGCAGGAGCAGTGCGGAGACCTCACCCAGGCAGCCGCCCACGTTGCCCACAAAGAGGTTGGCCAGGCCGTCGGCAGGCAGGGTGTGCACATTGGTGCCGGTGGCCACATCCAGATGGGCGTGCAGAGAGGCCATGGGGGTGGCGCCGGTCACCGCGTCAGCGGCGGAAAAGACGCCCGCCCAGTTCTTCACACCGGGCAGCACCCAGGTGGTCATGGCGATGGGGTAGCACATCATCAGGAAGGCACGGCCACCCAGCGCGGGGTTCATAAAATTCTGGCCCAGGCCGCCGAAGAGCTGCTTGACCACCACGATGGCGAAGAAGTCGCCGATCAGGAGGGTCCAGTAGGGCAGCGTCACGGGGCAGACAAAGGCCAGCAGCACGCCGGTAACGGCGGCGGAGAAATCTCCGTTGGCCGAGGGCTTTTTCAGGAGCTTGCGGTAGCCCCACTCGAAGAATTCACAGCCCAGCACCGACACCACGGTCATGGTCAGGGCGCGGGGACCAAAGACATACACCGCCATACACAGGGCGGGAACCAGAGCGATGAGCACATCCAGCATCAGCCGGCTGGTGTTCACCGGGGAACAGACATGGGGGGAGGAAGCCACGGAGAGCTTCAGATTCTTGGTGTCAATCATGCTTTCTTAGCCTCCTTCTCTGCCTCGGCCTTACGCTTCATGGCCAGGGTACGGATCTCGAACTTGGCCATCCGGAAGGACTGGACCAGGGGCACACGGGCAGGGCAGATGTAGTTACAGGAACCGCACTCGATGCAGTCCATCAGGTGCAGGCCCTCGGCCTCATCCCAGCGGCGCTTCTCAGCATACAGGTGCATGTACACAGGGGTCAGGTGCATGGGGCAGACGTTGACGCAGCGTCCGCAGCGGATGCAGGTGGGATTCTCCACATGCTCGGCCGCCTCGGCCTTGGTCATGCACAGCACGCCGTTGTTGCCCTTGATGGTGCAGGCGGACAGGTCATAGGCAGCAATGCCCATCATGGGGCCGCCCAGCAGGACCCGGTCGGGGGTCTCCTTGAAGCCGCCGGCCTCTTCCACCAGGTGCTCAATGGGGGTGCCGAAGGGCACCAGCACGTTGCGGGGCTCAGCCAGAGCGCCGCCGGTGAGGGTGACGATGCGCTGGGTGAGGGGCTTGCCCTCCACCACGGCGTCATACACCGCAGCGGTGGTGCTGGCGTTGAACACGGCGCAGCCCACGTGGGCGGGCAGTCCGCCGGGGGGCACCTCGCGGCCGGTGATGCGCTGGATGAGCTGCTTTTCTGCGCCCTGGGGGTAACGGGTGCGGCACACCACGATCTCGATGCCGCCGTCCGCCAGGCTCTTCATCTTCTCAATGGCGTCGGGCTTGTTGTCCTCGATGCCGATATAGGCCTTGTTCAGGTTGAAGGTCTTCATCAGAATCTTCAGGCCCTTGATGATGCGCTCGCCATCCTCCAGCATGAGCCGGTGGTCGGAAGTCAGATAGGGCTCACACTCCGCCGCGTTGACGATGAGCGTGTCCACCTTGCCGATGCCGGAGCTGATCTTCACGTGGGTCGGGAAGCCTGCGCCGCCCATACCGGTGATGCCGGCCTCCTTGACGATGTTGATGATCTCGTCGGTGGTCAGCTTCTCATAGTCGGGATGGGGGGTCAGCTCGGAGCCAAAGGTATTCTGGAAGTCGTTCTCGATCACGACCGCCATCACCTTGCCGCCGCCGCAGTAGGGACGGGGCTCGATGGCCACGACCTTGCCGGAGACGCTGGCATGGATGGGCGCGCCCAGGCCGGTCACCTCCGCGATCTTCTGACCGACGGTCACCTGATCGCCCACCTTCACCACAGGTGCGCAGGGTGCTCCCACGTGCATGGACATGGCCAGAGCCACCTGAGCCGGGGCCTTGCGCAGCGGCTCGACTGCCTTGGTACAGGTCAGCTCCTTGTGCTCATTGGGATGCACGCCGCCATAAAAGGATAATTTCATAGGTCCACCTCACAAATCAGGCCCCTCCCGGGGCCAGTCTCGGACGGAAACTGTGGCACGTTTCCGCCGCTCTCTTTTCCGTGCGAAACCGCACTTTCAAACAGATACTATCATATCGCAGCCAGCCGAAAAAGTCTAGTGATTCCGCAAAAAAATTACGCTTTTTTCTATAAACCACTCAGTTTATCCTTATATCACTTTTTTTCGTTCCAAAATATCGCCTCTTTTTTCCGCCAGAGGTCGATCTTGGCTTGCTTTTCTTTCCATTTTCACTATACTTTAAAGCGCTAGTGCGCTGTCTTTGTAAAAAACCACAGTTGACAAATGTCCGTCTCAGGAGTATTCTTATCATAATTTCACTCTCCGCCGCAGAGGCCTCGTTCCAGGCTTCCGTCGGGCGGAAATTATGAATCGTCAAAGGCGATGACTGGGCAAGTAGAAGCGGTGGAAATGCGCAGAGAGGGAGCGGATGGTGTAAGCTCCCGGGACCGCCGCACCTCGAACATCACCCAGGAGCAGCGGGTTGAACCCGGGGACGTACCCCGCCAGTAGGCTCTGCCGGTTTCCCCTCCGTTAGCGGGGCAGCAAGTGCGCGGGAGCATGGCTTCCGCGAATTAAGGTGGTACCACGGAGTATAGCGGCTTCGTCCTTTCAGGACGAGGCCGTTTTGCGTATATAGACCAGTATGAAGGAGGCCCTAGACCTATGAGAATGAAATGTTCCCAAATTCTGATGGAGTGTCTGCTGGAGCAGGGCGTGGATACGGTATTTGGCTATCCCGGAGGCACGATCCTAAACATCTATGATGAGATGGAGCTGCACGGATACAAGAACAAGATCCGCCATATTCTGACTGCCCATGAGCAGGGCGCCTCCCACGCCGCCGACGGATATGCCCGCTCCACCGGCAAGGTGGGCGTGTGCTTTGCCACCTCCGGACCGGGCGCCACCAACCTGACCACCGGCATTGCCACCGCCTACTACGACTCCTCTCCGGTGGTCTTTATCACCTGTAACGTGGTGGAAAGCCTCATCGGCAAGGACTCCTTCCAGGAGGTGGACATTACCGGCATCTCCATGCCCATCACCAAGTGCAACTACCTGGTCAAGGACCCGGACCAGCTGGCCGACGTGGTGCGGGAGGCCTTTGCCATCGCCCGTTCGGGCCGTCCCGGCCCCGTGCTCATCGACATTGCCAAAAATGTCACCGCCTCGGAGGCCGACTATGAGCCTCTCCCCGTCTCGGAGCACGGCCGCCACGGCCGCCTGGGCGCCATGCTGCGCCGCTCCAGCCACGACCTCAAGACACCTGAGCCCGACTATGGAGACATTGAAAAGCTCCTCTCCATGATCGAGGAGGCCAAGCGTCCCCTCATTCTGGTGGGCGGCGGCGTCATCCGTTCCAAGGGCGCGGTGCCCGAGTTCCGCAGATTCTTTGAGCGTCTGGGTGCGCCGGTGGCCTCCACCATCATGGGCGGCGGCGCCTGTCCCGGCAACCATCCCCTCTTTACCGGCATGATCGGTATGCATGGCTCCCATGCGTCCAACATCGCCTCCAGCCAGTGCGACCTGCTCATCGCCATCGGCTGCCGGTTCTCCGACCGGGTGGCCACCGATCCGGCCACCTTTGCCAGCCAGGCCAAGATCGTACATATCGACATCGACCGGGCCGAGATCGACAAGAACGTCCAGACCGACCACCACATCATCGGCGACGCAAGACGTGTGCTGGAGCTGCTCAATGAAAAACTCCCCGCCCACGACTATCCCGAGTGGAAGGAGTTCGTCTTCTCCCACAAGGAGGTCCCCTTTGTCCAGGACGGTATCCTCCACCCCCACGAGATCCTGGAGACCATCTCCGACGTCACCGATGGCCAGGCCATCATCGCCACCGACGTGGGCCAGCATCAGATGTGGTCGGCCCAGTACTATCACTTCTCCCGTCCCGGCCAGCTGGTTACCTCGGGCGGCTTCGGCACCATGGGCTTTGGCCTGGGGGCCGCCATGGGCGCCAAGGTGGGAAATCCCGACCAGACCGTGGTGCTCTGCACCGGCGACGGCTGCTTCCGCATGAACTGCCACGAGCTGGCTACCGTGGAGCACTATCATATCCCGGTCATCATTGTCATCTTCGACAACGGCACGCTGGGCATGGTCCGCCAGTGGCAGCACCTCATCTACGGGGAGCGCTACTCCCAGACCGACCTGGACCGCGGCCCCGACTTTGTCAAGCTGGCAGAGGCCTATGGCCTCCGCGGCGCCCGGGCCAAGACCCAGGCAGAATTTGAGGCCGCCCTGCGCACCGCCGTGGACAGCGGTGAGGCCTGGGTCATCGACTGCGCCATCGACAAGGACGCCATGGTCCATCCCATGGTGCCCGGCGGCGCACCCGCAACCGAATTTCTGCTGGATTAAAAGGAGGGGAACGCCATGAAATCCAATCCGATCACGATCACCCGCCACACCCTGTCGGTCCTGGTGGAGAACTCCGCCGGCGTTCTCTCCCAGGTCTCCCGGCTCTTCTCCCGCAAGGGCTACAACATCGAATCCCTGGCGGTGGGCACCACCGACGACCCGGCAGTCTCCCGTATCACCATTGAGGTCATGGGGGACGCCAAGACCATTGAGCAGGTCATGAACCAGCTCAGCAAGCTCTTCTGCGTCTACTCGGTGCAGGAGCTGCTGCCCGAGCGCTCCATCCGCCGGGAACTGGTCATGTTCAAGGTCAAGGCCGAGACCCCCGACATCCGCAACGAGATCATCCAGATCGCCAACATCTTCCGGGCGTCCATCATCGACGTCTCCCTCAAATCCCTGACCCTCGCCCTCATCGGTGATGAGAACAAGGCAGAGGCCATGCAGGGCCTGCTGGAGGCTTTCGGCATTCTGGAGCTGGTCCGTACCGGCATGGTGGCGCTGGAGCGCGGTGCCTACACCATCAGCGACGACAACAAGGAAAAGGCCGAGTTCAACCTGGGCAAGAATTTCCTGTAAACGTCATCCGATTTTTTCTTCAGATTGTAACCTAGTTATCATTCTTTTTTCCCCCTTCATGGTATCATAGGAACAATAATAATCCACCTCAAACCAAAAGGAGTGTATGATCATGGCTAAGATGTATTACGAGAAGGATTGCGAGCTCAGCTACCTGGACGGTAAGAAGATCGCGATCATCGGTTACGGCTCTCAGGGACACGCCCACGCCCTCAACCTGAAGGATTCCGGCTGCGACGTGTGCGTGGGCCTGCGCGCAGGCTCCAAGCGCTGGGCCGAGGCGGAGAAGGCCGGTCTCACCGTTAAGACCATCGCCGAGGCCGCTCAGTGGGGCGACATCGTGATGATCCTCATCAACGACGAGGTCCAGGCCGATGTCTACAAGAGCGAGATCGCCCCCCACATGACCGAGGGCAAGGCCCTGGCGTTCGCCCACGGCTTCAACATCCGCTATGGCCAGATCGTGCCTCCCGCCGGTGTGGACGTCTTCATGGCTGCCCCCAAGGGCCCCGGCCACACCGTCCGCTCCCAGTATGTGGCCGGCAAGGGCGTGCCCTGCCTGGTGGCCGTGGAGCAGAATGCCACCGGCAACGCTCTGAAGCTGGCTCTGGCCTACATCGCGGGCATCGGCGGTGCCCGTGCCGGCGTGATGGAGACCACCTTCCACGACGAGACTGAGACCGACCTCTTCGGTGAGCAGACCGTCCTGTGCGGCGGCGTGGTGGACCTGATGCGCTGCGGCTTCGAGGTGCTGGTGGAGGCCGGCTACGAGCCCGAGAACGCCTACTTCGAGTGCATCCACGAGATGAAGCTCATCATCGACCTCATCAACAAGGGCGGCGTGGGCATGATGAACTACTCCATCTCCGACACCGCCGAGTACGGCGAGTATGTCTCCGGTCCCCGTGTCATCCCCCACGAGGAGACCAAGGCCCGCATGCGCGCGGTTCTCTCCGACATCCAGGACGGCACCTTCGCCGGCAAGTGGATCGCTGAGAACAAGAACGGCCGGACCTTCTTCAACTCCAAGCGTGCCCTCCTCAAGAAGCATCAGATGGAGGTCGTGGGCGAGGAGCTGCGCAAGAACATGATCTGGGGCGGCGACCAGGATCTGGACACTGCCTCCAACTAAATCCCATCATAACAACAAGCCCGGAAGGCCAATGGCCTTCCGGGCTTCTTTTTGTATACGGCTCCTTATCGAATGTCTGAGATCCCAAGCACTTCTTTTGCCGCCTCTCGATCTGCACGCTTCACATAAATCCGATAGCGGTAGCTGTTGTCCTCAAACAGGGTGCCGCAGGACGTCCTTGTTCCTCTGTTGAGGACTGACGGAGAACTTCTGTTGATCGTTTTCACGGTGCAATCGATCTGATTCTCCCGCAAACGGGAGGTAATGTCCCGACATTCTTCCATGGTACAGCAAGAGGTCAATTCACAGCGATTCCATACCGTGAGCATAGCAATCCTCCCTCCGGATATGACTTGTCCTCTCCCCTGCCAGCCGCTTCTGTTTTGACTCAAATTTAGGTTCTCTGGATATTTTTATTTTAATTTAAGTACTATTTCTTGTCAATTACCCTTTGGAGAGGCCTTCTGGGCTTTCCGTCACTCCAATGGTAATTTTTATTCGTATCGTTTGCCCACGATGGTCGCTGCCAGGAGCATGCCCAGCATGGCCGCCAGGGCCAGAAAACGCTCCCCCTGTCCGGCCAATCCGGGCCACAGATGACGGAGCCCCCACCACAGTGCCGGAAAAAGAGTCAGCGCCCCCAGCAGCCACCCCCGCATGGCGTTCAGAATATGGGGCCAGTTGCTGTTATGAAAGCGTACTCCGGGCAGATTCATCCGGAAAGGCCCGTCGCTGTAACTGCTGATGCGGTTCTGATCATAGTAGGCAGGCAGCTGCTCCTTCGCGCCAAAACACAGATAGGCTCCAAAGAGAAGGGAGAGCAGTTCCACCAGTATCACCGTGTCCTCCAGATCGGTCCAGCCATACCCACCCCTTGTCAGCAGGAGCACGGTCTGCACCAGTCCGGCCAGCGCGCAGAGGACAAAGGCCAACTGCCATCTCCTCCGGCGCTGCGCACGCGCTCTCTGTTCCCCCTCACTCAGACGCAGGGAGGCGTTCACCAGCGCCTCCACCTCCTCCACCGGAAGCTCCCTTGTCTGGTTCCGTTCCCCCCGGAGCAGCTCGGTGACGCTCACCCCCAGGCAGTCGGCCAGCGGCAGAAGGAGCGTCACATCGGGCAGGCTCAACCCACGCTCCCACTTGCTCACCGCCTTGTCGGATACATAGAGCTGCTGTGCCAGCTCCTTCTGCGTCATGCCCCGCTCCCGGCGCAGCTGATGCAAAAAGGTCCCAAAGCGCTCTTTTTCAATTTCGTACATCGGCTTCCCTCCTTCTCTCCCCATCCTATCCGGAGGGATCGCCCACGTCAATCGACCAGCAGTAGAGTCCTTGGGGCACAAGGCTTCCCTATTTTATTCCGCCTGGGTGTCCCGTCTTTCCGCCTCCGCCTGGCGAAGCAATTCTTCCATGGATACGCCGTACAGTTTGGCCAGCGTCAGCAGATTGGCGGTGCTGGGGCAGGAGAGTCCGCTCTCCCACTTGCTCACCGCCTGACGGCTCACCCCCACCGCTTCCGCCACAAACTCCTGGGTCATCCCGCAGCGCTTCCGGTGGGCTTTGAGCACCTCTCCCAGCGTGTCACTTGTGTCGCTCTGCCGCGCCTGTTCCTCTCCTTTCCCGCCCCGTCTCTTTCGAGCCACCAGGAGTACCACAACCACTACTGCAACAACTACGATCCACAGGAGAAATAAAAACGGAATCAGTATCCCCATCGTCATCATATATGTTTTGCACCTCTTTCGTTCAGGATTCCTCTATTCTACTCCATAGAGTACGGTTGCGTCCACCAACCGGGGCGCAACCACAGGTTGCGCCCTCCATATAACATCCACCCGGTTGGCAGACAAGCGTTCTGTCTTGCTGTCTGCGGTTGACGGAATTCCCGGATTCCTGTATAATGCCTCTACCATTTTTGTCACCACATGTTCCTGCCAGAGGTGAGCCGATTGAAGCCTTATCATGATATTTCCCGCGCCGACCTGCTGCGGTCTTATCTGGGATTGCCCGACAGCCTGGACGATCAGGACGCTATTTTTTTCCGCATCTACCAACAGAGCCATCGGTTTCATAGCATGCTGCTGGGCCTGATCATCTTCTATGAATGTGTGATGCTGGTGTTGATGGCCACCCGCCCGGGCGGTCCCTTTCTCCATCTCCGACGGCTGACCTATATCCTGCTCTACCTCTCCCTGCTGGCTGCGACGATTTTTGTGCTGCTCTATACCAGGCAGCTGGGACGGCAGATGCCCCAGATGATCCGCCGGTATTTTGGCGTATACCATCTCTATGTGGTCTTTCTCAATCTCTGGAGTGTGGGGATCACCCTCAATGATCAGCTGGGCGGAAACAGTCTGATCGTCTACACCTGTATTGTCCTGAGCACCGCCTTTTTCTCCATGATGTCCCCCTGGAAAAGTGCCCTGCTCTATCTGTCGGATTTTATCCTGCTCAACCTGATGCTCCCCTTTTTCCCCTGCCCCAACGGACTGGACCAGCGCTTCAGCAACGGCATCAACAGCCTCTTTCTCTCCCTGCTGGCTCTAGCGCTCTCCATCTATACCTATCGGAGTCAGATTCGCCTCAAGGCGGACGAGCTGCTCATTGAGCGCCAGTATGAGGAAATTCAGCGCTCCCACCAAATTCTCCGGCAGGAGGTCATGTCGGATACTCTGACTGGACTCCACAACCGCCGCTATCTGCATCGCACGGTGGCGGAGCGGTTCCGCCGCTGTCGGGAGGATGGGGAGAGCGCCGCCTGTATCATGCTGGATATCGACCACTTCAAGCGCTACAACGACCGCTACGGTCATCCCCAGGGAGACCGTCTCCTCCAACAGATGGCGCAGTTCCTGCTCCATCACGATGCGCTGAAAGAGGCGGACATCATCCGCTACGGCGGGGAGGAATTTGCCCTCTTTCTCTATGGTCCCGTCTCTGCTCAGGCACTGGAGATCGCCCGCCGGGTGGTAGACTCGCTGGCCCGGAAACAGCTTCCCCACTGGGACAATGAGGGCCGCCGGGTCACTCTCAGCGCCGGAGTCTGTGCCGAGATCCCCATCCCATCAGATGGGACCCTGGAAGAACTGATCGCCCGGGCGGATACCGCCCTCTATGAGGCCAAACGCACCGGCCGAAACCGGGCGGTGGCCTGCCCCTTCCGCTCTTCCGGCTCCCAAAAGAGCGCCTCGGAATGCGGTATTCCAATTTGATATTCCATAAAAGACAGGCCGGCGGAAATCGCCGGCCTGTCTTTTATTCCCCTTCCAGTCCCATCACGTCCATACTGTGGCGCATGTGGATGGCCATGGCGTGCTCGGCTCCGGTTCCGTCCCGGCGGGCAAAAAACTCCAGGAGCAGTGCGTGGTCCCGCAGGGTGTCCTCCGCCAGCTGTTCTCCATGCTCTCCCGCCTCCACTGCGGTCATGACCGCCCGGTCGATGAGGGGCAGCAAACGGGTGAGGAATTCATTGTGGGTGGCCCGGACGATGGACGCATGGAAGGCCCCGTCGGCGGCGGTGCGGTCCTTTCCCGCCCGGATGCACCGCTCCACTGCGGCCCCCCGCTCCAGAATGTCGGCCAGTTCTCCCTCGGTGGCCCGGCAGCAGGCCAGCCGGGCGGCGGCCGGCTCAAAGATACTGCGCAGTTCAAAAAGGTCCCGCAGCTGACCCTTCACCCGGCTCAGACCGCCAAAGCCAAAGTCCTCAATGCCCTCCACCTCCCGGGAGACAAAGGTGCCCTTTCCGCGGCGCACCTCCAGCACCCCCTGGGCCGTGAGCGTGCGCACCGCCTCCCGCAGGGTGGCCCGGCTCACGCCCAGGGCCTGCGCCAGCTCCAGCTCGTTGGGCAGTTTCTCGCCCGGGGCGATCTGTTTTTCCAGGACGATCCGCGCATACAGCCGCTCCGCCGTCTGCTGTGCCAGGTTTTTTTTCTCCATAAAAGCCTCCCTCTCCTGCTTGACATCTTTCTTGCTCTTATTTTATAATAAGTTATCATACAACGCAAGCGTCATCATACAACTTTGTTTGCGATTTTGAGGAGGTCTTTTCCATGCGCAGTGATCATGTGACAAAAGGTGTGGAGCGCGCCCCCAACCGCTCCCTCTTCTATGCTCTGGGCTACACCAAGGAGGAGCTGGAGCGTCCTCTCATCGGCGTGGTTTGCTCCTATAACGAGATCGTTCCCGGCCATATGAATCTGGACAAGATCGCCGAGGCCGTCAAGGCCGGCATCCGCGCCGCCGGCGGCACGCCGGTGGAGTTCCCCGCCATTGCGGTGTGCGACGGCATCGCCATGGGCCATATCGGCATGAAGTACTCCCTGGTCACCCGGGATCTCATTGCCGACTCCACTGAGGCCATGGCCATGGCTCACCAGTTTGACGGTCTGGTCATGATCCCCAACTGCGACAAGAACGTGCCCGGCCTGCTCATGGCGGCCGCCCGGGTAAACATCCCCACCATCTTCTGTTCCGGCGGCCCCATGCTGGCCGGCCGGCTCAACGACGGCCGCCGCTCCTGCCTGTCCCATATGTTTGAGGCGGTGGGCGCCTATAAGGCGGGCAAGCTGGATGAGGCCGGCGTGGAGGACTATGAGAACAACGCCTGTCCCACCTGCGGCTCCTGCTCCGGCATGTATACCGCAAACTCTATGAACTGCCTCACCGAGGCCATCGGCATGGGCCTGCGGGGCAACGGCACCATTCCCGCGGTCTGGTCGGCCCGTCTCCGCCTGGCCAAGCACGCGGGCATGCAGATCATGGAGCTGGTGGAGAAAAACATCCGCCCCCGGGATATCATGACCCCCGCCGCCTTCCATAACGCCGAGACGGTGGACATGGCACTGGGATGTTCCACCAATACCATGCTCCATCTGCCCGCCATCGCCCACGAGTGCGGCATCGAGCTGGATCTGGACATGTCCAACGAGATCTCCTCCAAGACTCCCAACCTCTGTCACCTGGCCCCTGCCGGCGACACCTATATGGAGGATCTGGAGGGTGCCGGCGGCGTCTACGCGGTGATGAAGGAGCTGACCAAGCGCGGCCTCCTGGACACCAGCGTCATGACCTGCACCGGCAAAACCATGGAGGAGAACCTGGAGGGTGTGGAGAATCGGAATCCCGAGCTCATCCGTCCCATCGAGAACCCCTACTCCCCCGACGGCGGCATCGCCGTCCTCAAGGGCAACCTGGCACCCGAGGGCTGTGTGGTCAAGCGTTCCGCCGTCGCCCCCGAGATGATGCGCCACACCGGCCCCGCCCGGGTGTTCAACAGCGAGGAGGAGGCCATCACTGCCATCTATGAGGGCAAAATCGTCTCCGGCGACGTGGTGGTCATCCGCTATGAGGGCCCCAAGGGCGGTCCCGGCATGCGCGAAATGCTCAATCCCACCTCCGCCATCTGTGGTATGGGCCTGGGCGAAAGCGTGGCCCTCATTACCGACGGCCGCTTCTCGGGCGCTACCCGCGGCGCCTCCATCGGCCATGTCTCTCCCGAAGCCGCGCTGGGCGGCCCCATCGCCTTTGTGGAGGAGGGGGACATCATCTCCATTGATATCCCCGCCTGCAAGATCCAGCTGGAAGTGGACGAGGCCACCCTGGCAGAACGCCGTGCCAAGTGGGTTTGCCCCGAGCCCAAGGTCAAAACCGGCTACCTGGCCCGGTATGCCAAGCTGGTCACCTCTGCCGCACGGGGCGCTGTACTGGAATAATTTTACTAGGGGAGCGGTTAAAAACCGCTCCCCTACTTGTCATATTGGTATCTTTTCGGTATAATACGGGCAAGACTGAAGCAAGAGGAGTGTTTGATATGAAACAGAGAAGCATCCCCCTGTGTGTGATCTATTCCATCATTACCTGCGGTATTTACAGTATCTACTGGTTCATCTGCCTGACCGATGAGAGCCGTATCGTATCGGACCGCTATCAGACTTCCGGCGGTATGGCGTTCCTGTTTAACCTCATTACCTGTGGAATCTATGGGATCTACTGGGGCTACAAGATGGGCGAGGCCATGGACGACGCCCGGGCTCAGCACGGCGAGCCTGCCGGCTCTCTGCCCATCATTTTCCTGATCCTCAACCTGTTCGGTCTCTCCATTGTGACGATGGCTCTGATCCAGAACGAGCTCAATAAATACGAGATCGCCTGATGCGTGCCCGCACCCTTCGCCTGATGCGAGGTCTGGGGCTCCTGTTGGCCGCCGGACTGGCCTATGCCGCCTTCTGCCTGGTGACCGGGTGGTCCATCCCCTGCCCCTTCCATCTCCTCACCGGGTGGAATTGCCCCGGCTGTGGGGTCACGCGGATGTGTCTTGCCCTGCTGCGGCTGGACCTGGCCGGAGCTTGGCAGGCCAATCCCGGTCTCATGCTCCTGCTTCCCTTTTTGGCCGTCCTTCTGCTCTCCCTGGCCGTGCGCTATATCCGCACCGGACGGGGGCTGCCAAGCCCCGGGGAACAGAAGTTGATCTGGTGCGGTGTGGCCTACCTTCTGTTCTATGGCCTGCTCCGCAACCTGTGGGGGATCTGATCCAAAGAAAACCGCCTGTGCCAGTTGGCACAGGCGGTTTTTTTCATTACTCAAAGGTCAGCGGCGGGTCCAGGGCCTCCTGCTTGGGCGGGCGGGGGAAACGTCCGGTGACAAAGTCATAGAAATTCGCCATGGACGCCATGTAGTAGGGCGTCACCCACAGTCCCAGAATCCCCAGGGTCAGGACCGAGAGCAGCTGCCACCCCAGGAAGGAAAGCTCCAGCTTGAACAGCTCCCACTTCCAGCCCTTCATATAGGTCACGCTGTTGCGCACAGCCTCCCGGGCACCGCTCTCCGGCTCATCCAGCAGGAAGAAGTAGGTCAGGCTGTAGCGCAGCATGACCCAGAAGCAGTAGACCAGAAAACCGATCATGCCGGGGACCAGGAAGAGGAAAATCCCAAAACTGCCCATTCCCATCAGGACCAGCCCCAGCACCCAGTAGATTCCCGTGCCCAGCAGCAGCCAGGGCAACATGCACAGCGTCTGCCAGATGTCGGTCAGCAGTACTTTTCCAGCCATGGAGAAGATATTGAAGAGGCTCTGAAATCCTCCCTCCTGGCCCCGGGCCAGGTGCATGGCGTAGGCCATATACCCTGCGCTCAGCACAGCGGAAAAAAGCGCCATCACAATGGTGAAAAAGAGGAACGGCAGAAGGAATGCCCCGGTCAGCAGCTCCTCCGAGAGATACTGTCCTCCCAAAAGCAGGCCCTCAATGGCCCGCAGGGGCGATCCGGTGGCCAGCAGGAAGATCACATAGTTTCCTCCCATGCTCACGCCGCTGGTCAGCAGCAGGTAGATCAGTGTCACCAGCATGGGATGGGGATTGGCTCCGCTCAAACAAGCGCGGGCCTCCGCTTTGATACGAATTCGGTCAAAGTTCATGGTATCCCCTCCTTTCTGTCCTCAGGATACCATAGACCGCCCCACTTGGCAAGCATCACTCACCCCCGGGCAGCTCTACCCAGAAGCGCACCCCGCCGGGGATGTTCTCCGCACCGCAGAATCCACGGTGGAGGCGCACTGCCTCCCGTACCAGCGCCAGCCCCAGCCCGGAGCCTCCAGCCCGGGCCCGCTCCTTCTCACCTCGCCAGAAGGTCTCAAAGAGCTGCCCCAGGTCCTCAGGCGGGATGGGCTCTCCGTCGTTCTCCACGGCGAGGCGTACGATCCGGTCCCACCGGACCAGGGTGAGGCGGATCGCTCCGCCGGGCGGTGTGTGCCGCAGGGCGTTGGAGAGGAGATTGTCCACCACCTGCTCCAGGCGCATCCGGTCTCCCGCGATCCGGACCGGCTCCAGATCCAGAGCAACGCGGATGGACTGCTCTTCCGCCGACCGGCCCAGGCGCTGGGCCGCCCCCTCTACCAGCGCGGTCAAATCCACGTCCTCCGGAAGGAGCCGCTTCTCCTCTCCCTCCATCCGGGAGAGCTCCAGCAGGTCGCATACCAGCACCCCCATCCGGTCGGCCTCGTCCATCAGCACGGAGAGGTATTCCTCCCGCTTTTCCGGGGCGATGTCCTCCCGCAGGGCCTCGGCGTAGGAGCGCACCACCGCCGCCGGGGTCTTGAGCTCATGGGCGGCCGCCCGGGTGAGAGAGCGCTCCCGCCGCAGGGTGTCGGCCTGCCGTTTACTGACCCGGAGGGCCAGCAGCAGAAGAAAGAGGAAGGTGGCCCCATAGGTGAATTCCAGTCCGCTGCTCCCCAGCCGCCAGGTATGGTAGGCCACGCCGTAGGCCGAAATCAGCTCCGGTTGGTCTGCCGACGGACCGCAGCGGGCATAGCCCTGGCCGCCGCCTCCGCCGCCGGTCCAATCGCTTCCCGGCTTTCTCCCGTCCAACAGACTGTCGATGCGCCCCTCGGCCGCCCGGAAGAGGGCCAGGGCCTGCTCCGGACTGTCCTTGCTCCATACCAGGGGGGAGCTCACCTGGGCCGCATCAAAGGGAAAGGTGGTGAGCGTCTTGTCCTGAAAGAAGGAACTGTCCGTGTCCAGCAGGACCACAGGCCCCTCCTCATAGTAGTACACCAGCTTCTGGGGGTAGACCACATTTCCCTCCTGCACTCCGATGACTTCCCCCCGCAGGCCCACCCGCTCGTTGTCACTCGCCTCGTACAGTCCGCCCTCCGTGCCATAGAAGTGGGTATAAATCGGATTGGCCCGTATCCGTTTTGCCAGCGCCACGTGCTCCTCCTCGCTGAGCACCGCGTCAAAGCAGAGGTAGTGGTCATAGACCCCTGTACCCGGCAGACAGAAGCTTCCCCAGGTCAGGGGGGTGCGGGCCAGCTCGGTCCCCTCCTGGTCGTAGAGGCGGAACACCCCCATGGCCCCCGCCGTGTCGTAGCTTGTCATCCGGTTCGTCAGGATGGCCGGCTTCTCCCATTCCTCCGCCATCCCCTCCAGCACCAGCTGGCAGTTTTTCAGAGTAGACTCTTCGTACGACCCCATGGCGTGTTCTACCTGGTCTCGCTTGGCGTCCAGATTCTGAAAGGTAAGGACCCCCACCAGGAGGAGCCATAGGGCAAAGAAGCTCAAAAAGACACTGCGGAAGATGCGCCAAAATACCCGGTCCTTCATGGTCATCCCTCCCTGAGCTGATACCCCGCCTTGAACACGGTCCGAATCTGCCGCCCGGCACTTCCCAGGGCGGCGCGCAGGTTCTTGATCTGTACGTCCACCGCCCGCTCGTCTCCTTCAAAGTCCAGGCCCCACACCTTGTCCAGCAGCTGCGCCCGGCTGAGGACCACCCCCCGGTTGCGCATCAAACAGAGCAGCAGCTCGTACCCCCGGGGCGAGAGCGGAACCTCCAAATCGTTCACCGTACAGGTCCGTGTGCCGGTATCCAGCCCGATGGCCCCGCAGTGCAGGGTCGTCCCCAGGGTCCCGCCCCGGCTCCGGCGGATCAGGGCCATGGTACGGGCATAGAGAAGGGCCAGGGAAAAGGGCTTTCCCACATAGTCGTCCGCCCCCAGTTCATAGCCCCGCAGGGCGTGGGCCTCGTCTCCCAGCGCGGTGAGGAAGAGGATGGGGACCCCGCTACGCTCCCGCACGGCCCGACACACGGCAAAGCCGTCCGGTCCCGGCATCATCACATCCAGCAGCACCGCGTCATAGTCCCGTTCCCGCAGGGCCTCCAGCGCCTCTGCTCCGTCCGCCGCCGTGCGGCACGCCACACCGTGGGCGACAAAGTAGTCCCGCACCACCGTGCGCAGCCGCTCCTCATCCTCCGCCAGCAGAATGGCTGTCTCCATATTTCTCTCCCCCCTTTCGTCCCTATCATACCATCCACTTGTGTCCAAGTTATGTGGCCGCCCAGAAAAAACGGGAGTGCCGGAGCACTCCCGTTTCCTGTTCCTACTGCGCAGGTCTCAGCGGCGTCCGCCGCCAAAGCCCCCGCCTCCTCTGGAACCTCCAAAGCCGCCGCCTCGGCTGCCGCCGAAGCCACCGCCTCGTCCGCCCCGGGAACCGCCGAAGCTGCCGCCTCCGCCGAAGCTGCCGCCCCGTCCGCTCCGGGAACCGCCGAAGCCGCCGCCAAAGCTGCCACCCCGACTGCCGCCCGAAGGCCGTCCGCCGAAGGTCCCACCTGTTCTTTTCGAGTTGTCAGACTTGTTGTCTCGTCCACCCCGGGAGCCGCCGAAACCGCTGCCTCCGCCGAAGCTGCTGCCTCGTTCGTTCCGGGAGCCGCCGAAGCCACCATGGCTGCCGCCCGAGGGCCGTCCGCCGAAGGTTCCGCCTCCTCTGGGTCCGTGGTTCCCCGCACCTCCAAATCCACCGGGGCCACGTCCGCCCGGCGGGGGTGGGGGCGGGGCATTCCACCGCCGCCGGTACCAGCCGTACCGGGGTCCGTGCCAGAAGAGAATGGGCCGGAAGAGCACCGGGGGATTGGGCACGCCATAATAGCGACGGCGGTACTCATTATACCGGTACTCATCGGCCACACTGGCCAAAACAAAGATCAACACCACCGCAACGACGGTCATGGAGACCCAGTCCACCGACACTTTGGACGACGTGGTATAGCCCGCGGTGCCCATATCCCCGGTACCGAAGGCGTTCTGGTAGAGCTCATCCATCCCCTGATAGAAGCTGAGGACGCCATCCTCCCAGGCGCTGCCCGAGAGGACCCGGCTGTCCAGATCCTCCATCGCCTGGGTGGTGAGCAGGGTGGAGAACTCGGTTCCGGGGAAGAGGTAATAACTCCCCTGGGACGCGTCGATATAGAGGATCGCATCCCCCTCGCCCAGTCCCATGTCCAGACCGGCCGCCTGTGCCGCCTCCTCCAGAGAACCAGAGGTCGTATGCTCCACCGTCACCAGCGCCACCACACTGTGGTAACGGGCATCCCAGTTGGCATTATAGAGCCGCACCGTCTGCTCCGCCCCTTCGGAGAGGAGCCCGGCCTGGTCGTCCAGAAAGCGGCTCACCGCGCCGGTGTCCAAGGAGTTATCCAGCGGCACTCCGGTGTCCTGGGGCAGCAGATACTGTTCCTTGCGCAGCTGTCCGATCCCGATGGCGGCCAGGATCATCAGCGCTGCCAGCAGCAGCGCCGTGCCGCGCTTTTTCAGGGCGCCCAAGGCTTAACCCCGCAGCTCCAGCAGTTTCTGCTTGAGCTCGCCCTCGATCCGTCCCAGTTCCACTTCGGCCTCCCGGCGCTTCTGAGCGCCGTCCTGCTGGATCTTCATCACCTCGTCCAGGGTGGAGATCAGCTGCTGATTCGTGTGCTGGAGGGTCTGGATATCCACCACACTCCGCTCGGCCTCCCGTGCGGTCTCGATGGTGCCCATCTTGAGCATGTCCGCATTCTGCCGCAGGAGTTCATTGGTCATATTGGTGACGGCGCTCTGGGCCGCGGTGGCCTGGCGGGAGTGCTCCAGCCCCAAAGCCAGGACCATCTGGCTCTTCCACAGGGGGATGGTGTTGACCAGCGAGGACTGGATCTTCTCCAGCATCAGGGCGTCGTTGTTCTGGATCAGCCGGGTCTGGGGACCCATCTGCACCGAGATCATACGGGTCAGCTCCAGATCGTGGAGCTTCTTCTCAAAGCGGCTGCACATATTGGCCAGATCGTTGTAGGCCTGGGCGTCCTCCTGGGCGCCGGTCTCCCCGGCCTTGCGCTTGAGGGCCTCCAGGTCCTCCGCCCGGACCTGCTGGAGGCGCTTTTTCCCGGCCAGGATATACATGGTGAGCTCCTTATAGTATTTCATATTGAGCTCATACATCTGGTCCAGCATGGCCACATCCTTCATCAGGGTGACCTGGTGCTGCTCCAGAATGGAGACGATCTTGTCCACATTGGTCTCCGCCTTGGAGTAGGCGATCTTCATCTCCTCCAGCTCATCCTTCTTTTTCTGGAAAAAGCCAAAGATGCCCCCCTTCTTCTCCTCCGGGGTGCCCACATGCTTGAGCTCCACTACCAGGGAGGAGAGGGCCTGGCCCACCTCGCCCAGGTCCTTGGTCCGCACCGAGTTGAGGGCATTCTCCGAGAAACCGGCGATATTCTTCTGGGCCGCCGCGCCGTACTGGAGGACCATGTTGGCGTCGGTGATGTCGATCTTCTGGGCAAACTCGTCCACCATCTTCCGCTCGGCCTCGGTGAGACGGCTCTCATCCAACTTGACCGCGTTGGCGTCCCGCTCGGCCTGGGTCATGGCCGCGCTCTGCTCCTCCGTCTGGGGCGTCAGCGTCAGCTCAGGAGCCTGGGGCGCGGCGGCCGCAGCGGTGTCCAGGGTGGGCGTCAGAGTCAGTTCCGGCATCGTATCCAATTTATCCGACATAGTGATTCGTCCTTTCCTATTTCAATTCGTAATATTTCTTTCCTTTATTCCGGTTTGGTTTCAAAATCCGATCCGCTCAGACCCTCTCCCGCCAGCATCTGCTCCAGTACGGTGATGTCGGTGGCAATGTCCAGTGCCTCATCTCCAAAGAGGGCGTCCAGCTGCCGGTCAAAGGCGGCGACAATGGTCTCCATCATGGTCTCGATCTTGCCCATGGTCCCGTCAATGTTGGTGCCCGACACACCAGCACTTCCCATCCGGTCATAGGCGTTGAGCAGCTTGAGGGTGGTGGGCAGATAGTAGTTGAGGAACTTTCGGATCTGAGAGCGCTTCTCCGGGTGCTGCGCCACATAGTCCAGGATCTTTCCGGTCACCTCTTCCAGGTGGTCGATCTGGGCCGAGATGGTGGCATCCTCAATGTTGTCGTTGAGGCGGCGCATCTCGCTCAGCGCCCGCTCCCGTTCCTTCTTGAGGGCTGCGATCTCCGGATCTTCGCTCGTCTCCTCCTTGGTCTCTGCCTTTTCCTCCGGTTTCTTCTGCTCCGGCTCGTCGGGCACGATCAGGACCCGGTCTTTCCAGATCAGGCAGCGCCCCAGCACATAGACCGCCAGGGAGGCCGCCGCCGCCCCAAACCAGTGCAGGGGCTGATAGAGGGGCAATACCAGGGACCAGATCAGCCAGGTGACGCCCACGGCATAGATGGGGGCCACAGAAGGTCGTCTTTCTTTCGCCATTTGCATATCCTCCAAAACAGGGGCTTATTTGAGCTGGTTTTATTGTACCTTTCCGCAGTTGGGGTGTCAAGAAACATCCGCTTCCAGCGGGAATGGCACTTTCTCTCGTTGACTTTAGCGTGAAAAATTATTATGATATATGCAGTGCATCCGCCCCAGCGGCGGTACTTCTATTTTGGGGCTCCAGGGCCTTCCGGGTCCGGAGATACACGCAACGGTCATGGTCGCTCCTTTGTGTGAGGCGGCTCCCATCCGCTGTGTCAATGAAAGGGGACGTCTCTCATGCTTACGCTCAACGAGTTCAAGGCCGCCCGCAATGTATTGTCCGGCGTCATCCTGAACACCAACCTGATTTACAGCCCCGCCCTTTCCAAGAGCACGGGCAACCATGTCTATATCAAGCCGGAGAACATGCAGGTCACCGGCGCCTACAAGATCCGCGGCGCATACTATAAGATCAGCACCCTCTCGGAGGAGGAGAAGGCCCGGGGCCTCATCACTGCCTCCGCAGGCAACCACGCCCAGGGCGTGGCCTATGCCGCCCAGGCCGCCGGTGTCAAGGCCACCATCGTCATGCCCACCACCACGCCGCTGGTCAAGGTCAATAACACCAAGGACTACGGCGCGGAGGTCATCCTGCACGGCGAGACCTTTGACGATGCCGCCGCCCTGTGCGCCCAGCTGGCGGAGGAGCGGGGCCTCACCTATGTACACCCCTTCAACGACCCCGCCATCGCCACCGGCCAGGGTACCATCTCCTATGAGATCTTCCAGGACCTGCCCGATGTGGACATCATCCTGGTGCCTATCGGCGGCGGCGGACTGGCCACCGGCGTGTCCACCCTGGCCAAGCTCCTCAATCCCAATGTCACCGTCATCGGCGTGGAGCCTGTGGGTGCCGCCAGCATGAAGGCCAGCCTGGAGGCCGGACACATCGTCACCCTCCCCACCATCGACACCATTGCCGACGGCGTGGCCGTCAAGACTCCCGGCGACCAGATCTTCCCCTACATCCAGAAGAATCTGGACGACATCATCACCATCCACGACAGTGAGCTGGTGGATGCCTTCCTGGATATGATGGAGCGCCACAAGATGGTGGTGGAAAACGCCGGCCTGCTCACCATCGCCGCCCTCCATCACCTCAACTGCAAGGGGAAAAATGTGGTGCCTGTCCTCTCCGGCGGCAACATGGACGTGATCACCATCTCCTCCCTGGTCCAGCACGGCCTCATCAACCGCGGCCGGGTCTTTACCTTCTCGGTGCAGCTGCCCGACCGCCCCGGCGAGCTGGTGCGGGTGGCCAACATCGTCGCCCAGGAGAACGGCAATATCATCAAGCTGGAGCACAACCAGTTCGTCAACATCAATCGTCAGGCGGGCGTGGAGCTCCGGGTCACCACCGAGGCCTTCGGCCACGCGCACAAAAATGCCATCCTGGACGCCTTCAAGGCCGCGGGCTACGACGCCCGTGTGGTCAATACCGTCCTGTAAACGCTCTTTGTTGGCCGCCGGCGAAGCCCACCGGCGGCCAACTATACCCAGCGGCGCACACAGTGCTCCCTGCCGGTTCCGGGCCCGTGGGGCCGGGGAGAGCTTCCGGCCGGTCTCTGTGTGCAGACGGCCGTGCCGTCCCTGCCGCGTGCACTATCCTATGCGCAATGGGAACGGGCGGTGCGCCCGCCCTCCCACGAGTATATACCCCACAGCTTTTCCATGGTATGAACGGAGGATGAAAGTATGATTAAAATTGCCCCTTCTATTCTCTCCGCGGACTTTGTAAACCTGGAGCGGGACATCAAGCGGGTCTCCACCGCCGACTGGCTCCACGTGGACGTCATGGACGGCCACTTTGTGCCCAATCTGACCATTGGTATCCCGGTGGTCAAATCCATTCGCAAATGCACCGACATGTTCCTGGATGTGCACCTGATGATCGATAAGCCGGTGCGTTACATCGAGGACTTTGCCAAGGCCGGCGCCGATCTCCTCTCGGTCCATCTGGAGGCCGACGGCCCCACCGGCATTGCCCAGGCCCTGCGGGTCATGGAGGACTGCGGGGTGAAGAAGGCGGTGGCCCTGCGCCCCATCACCTCTCCCAAGGCCATCCTGCCCTACCTGGAAAACCTGGACATGGTGCTGGTCATGACGGTGGAACCCGGCTTCGGGGGCCAGTCCTTCATGGCCGACCAGCTGGACACCATCAGCCAGGTCCGCTCCCTGATCCGCCAGTATAATCCCGCCTGCCGCCTGCAGGTGGACGGCGGCATCAATCCCGAGACCGCCCGCCGGGTCATCGCCGCCGGGGCCGACACCCTGGTGGCCGGTTCCGCCGTCTACGGCGCGGCTGATCCCGCCATGGCCATCGCGGCTCTGCGGGGCTAACTCTCAACCATCATCGGAGGTCCATCCATGCAGTATTTTCCCCCTGCTCTGGAAACCCTTACGGAGCAGTTCGCCCGTCTGCCGGGCATCGGCCATAAGAGCGCCCAGCGCCTGGCCTTTTTCGTCCTCTCCCAGAGTGCCGAGGACGTGCAGGCCTTTGCAGACGCCCTCTTAGGCGCCAAGCACTCCATCTCCCTGTGCCCGGTCTGCCAAAACCTGACCGAGGGCGAGGGCCCCTGTGCCCTTTGTTCCAGTGATAAGCGGGATCGGGGTGTCATCTGTGTGGTGGCCAGTCCCAAGGATGTGGTGGCCATCGAGCGTGCTCGGGAGTACGATGGACTCTACCATGTGCTCCACGGGGTCATCTCCCCCATGAACCACGTGGGCCCCGACGACCTGCACATCAAGGAGCTGGTGGAGCGGGTGGCCGCCGGTGGCGTGCGGGAGGTCATTATGGCCACCAACCCCGACACCGAGGGAGAGGCCACAGCCATGTACCTCTCCCGGCTCCTCAAGCCCTTCCAGGTGAAGGTGACCCGTCTGGCCTACGGCATCCCGGTGGGCAGCCACCTGGAGTATACCGACGACGCCACCCTCATGCGCGCCCTGGAGGGACGGCGGGAGATCTGAGAGACACTCTCCCATACAACTGCAAAACAGCCTGTGGAATCCTCCACAGGCTGTTTTATTTTTCCTCTGTATTCCATTTTGGAATCACATGGTCCCGGCGAATTACTCCAGGGTCACCTCGCCGGCCAGGCTGGTCTCAAAGTAACGGCGGACCTGCTCCGGGTCCTGCGTCTGCCCCAGGGCCCACATGAGCTTGGTGACCGCCGCCTCGGTGGTCATGTCCCGCCCCTGGATGACGCCCTGCTCCAGCGCCCGGCGTCCCACCTCATAGACTGCAAAATTACTGGGCTCATAGAGGCACTGGCTGCACACCACCACCGACACGCCCGCGGCCGCGGCCGCCTGGAGCTTGGCCACCAGATCCCGCCGCACAAAGTGCAGGCCGCCCGCTCCGAAGGCCTCGATCACGATGCCCCGGTAGTGCATCTGGAGGAGCATGTCAAAGATCTCAGGCTCCACTCCCGGGGTGAGCTTCATCAAAAATACCCGGGGGGAGAGGGCGTCCCGAAGCACACATCCCTCATCCCGCAGCGGGGGAAGGGCGGCCGGAGTACAGTCCAGTCCGCCTCCGGAGGCCTGGGCCACATAGGGCCAGTTCACGCTCTCAAAAGCGTCAAATCCGGTGGTGCGGGTCTTGACCGCCCGGGTGCCCAGGATGATCTTACGGTTAAAGGCCACAAATACGCCGCCGATCCCGCTCTCCGCCATGGCCAGCGCCAGGCGCAGGTTCTCCTGTCCGTCCGAGAGGGGATGCTCAATGGGCAGCTGGGACCCGGTGAGCACCACCGGGATGGAGATCCCCTGGAGCATGAAGGACAAAATGGAGGCCGTATAGGCCATGGTGTCGGTCCCGTGGGTAATGACGATACCGTCATACTCCCGGCTGGAGGCAAAGACATGCCGTCCAATGATCTGCCACTCCTCCGGCTGGATGTTGGAGCTGTCCATGCGCAGGATATCCCGCACCGTAATCTCATACCGCTTCAGCACCGCAGAGGGCAGCATATCGGTCAAGGCCTCTCCGTCCAATCCGGGGGCCAGTCCCTCCTCCGTGGGCTGGGACGCAATGGTGCCGCCGGTAGCCAGCAGCAGGAGCTTGGGTTTGTTCAAAATGTTTTCGCCTCTTCCACGCAGCGCTCCAGAGCCTGAGCCATGATCTGCTCTGCGTCATTTGTAATGATATCCAATCCGTCCGCCGCGATACAGCGGAACTCGGGAATGCCAAACATATGGCAGATCACCTTGAGCTGACTGGCTCCCAGTTCCAGCCACTGGACCTCCGGCGCGGAAAAATCTCCGCCCCGGGTGGTGATGAAGAGGAGCTTTTTCGCCTTGCAGAGGCCGTGCTCCACCCCGTCCTCATCATAGTAGAAGGTCAGATTAACCCCGGAGATCCGCTCCAGATAGATCCGCAGCAGGGCGGGAAAGGACTGCTCCCAGAAGGGGGCCGCGATGACGATGCGGTCGGCCGAGGTAAACTGGTGGGAGACCTCAAACATGGGATGATTGGTCTGCTTGGCCGCCAGCAGAGACTCCTGAAGCTCCAGCGTGTCGGGATAGAGGGGCTCCAGGCGCTCCTGCATCAGGTTGCGCTCGGTGATCTCGTCCTCCGGATGGAGGGCTGCGTACTCCGCCAGAAAGGCGCGGGCCAGCTTCAGAGTGCGGGACTTCTCCTCCCGGACACAGGCGTTGACGAAAAGTACCTTTGCCATCGGTATCACGCTCCTAATTTCGTTTGTGATACTATTGTAGCAAGAAGGGCCGGGTCCGTAAAGTCCAAATCTGCCATAAGACGGACCACCGTCCGCCCGCTGCGGAGGATGAGATATTCGCCCCGCTCATATTGATACAGAACGCTCTCCTCCGTACCAGAGGTCTCCACCGGGATGGCTGTCCCCTCGCCCCGGCCGCAGAGTATGACCTTGGTCTCATCCTGGTCCGCTTTTTGCTCTAGCTCCCGGAACACCCGCCCGGCCAGAGCGGAAGTGGCCGCGTCATAGCGCTCCACGTAGAGGATGCCTCCCAGCCCCCTGCTCTGGACAAAACTCACTGTGGAGAGCAGCCCGCTCCCCTCCTGCCACATGATGTCGTCGGTTCGGGTGATTCCACCCAGATCGGCCGCTGTGACCACCGGCCGGCCCTCTTCTACCAGCTGTGCGGGATCCAGCGGCATCTCGGTGCGCAGGTTGCCCGTCCAGAGGGTACTCAGCAGCGCCGCTACCAGAACAGGCAGCCAGAGGGCATCTCCCCAGGCCCGCACCCGAGCTCCCCGGAGAGAGGGCCTCGGAAGGACCTCCCCCTGGGCCCGCCGCAGCTTCCAGCCATACCGGCACACATGGAACAGCTTGTAGAGCTGCCACAGGAGCCCCAGCCCGATCATTCCCAGGGCCAGAAGCTCCCCCGGATGGAGCAGGAGCTCAAACCAGTAGACCGCCCTCCGCTCCGCGTAAAAAAAGAGTACCGTGGAGAGCACCACCGTAACGAGGACACTGGCCGTGGACTCCACCGCCGGGCGCACCACCTGCCGCTGGAAGCGCGCCTGCTCCAGTTCCGGGTCGGTCTGAAGAGGGACAGGGTTCTGTCCGCGGATGGATTTGTAGATCCGCTGTGCCCCGCTCTCCCCCACCTGCTCCCAGCCTGCATCGGCGCAGAGCTGACGGTATTCCGCCTGTCGCTCCACCCAGCCCTCCTGCGACTCCTCCCGCCTGCGCGCGGGAACCAGGTCCACTGTGTAGCGCACCTCCGGGCAGCTCAAGGGCACAAAGACGGCGATGCAGCCGGCCAGCACCCGCTCCAGCTCCCAGCCACGGGCTTTCCAGCCCTCCAGCCAGGTCTCGGCCGCCCGGTAATCCTCATCCCGAAAGCCATAAAATGCATACCGTTTTTTCATCGTTTCACTCCAGATCCAGCCGCTCCAAGACGGCATTCCACATATGCTCCCCGGTCAGGTCGGGCGCTCCTCCGTCCAGAATATGCGCCCCCACCAGGGCAACCGTGCGGCCCTCCCGCAGCAGGAGGAAGGAACCGTCCCGGGCACTCCAGCTCTCATCCAGGCCCAGCTCCACCGGTACAAAGTCCAGAAGTCCGTATGTCTCGTACCCGCTGCGCCCACTCTCCCATCGGATGGCCCGCACCAGAAGGGAGGCGTATCCATCGCTCACACAGGTATAGCGGTCGCAGGAGAGGAACTGGTATCCCTCTTCCTCCCGGGCGTCCTCGTGATACCGGATCCCCTGTACCAGCAGGGACCAGACCGGCTCCTCCCGGATGTACGTCACCTCATTGGGGTCCACCCCCATCTCCTCGGCCATAGCCAGAGGGCGCTCCCGCAGCTCCGGGCGGTGGGCGGCCACATCGTAGCCGCTGTATCCCAGGAAGGGGATGAACAGCTCCACCAGCTGAAAGATCACGCACAGCTCCATGAGCAGCCAGCCCAGCCACCCCACGCCGCCCCGGAAGCGGGACCAGAAGGGGGAGCTGGCCACCGGCTCCTCCCGCTCCACCGCCCGTTTCCAGCGCCTCCAGTGGAGCAGTCCGGCCGGAATACTCCAGAGCAGTCCGATCACACAGCAGAGAACACCAAGCGCCCCCAAAAGGCAGGCGGTGCTACACAGGATCTCACTGGGCTTCACCGCTCTTCCCACGCCGCGCCACTGGAGCCAGCCCCACAGGGCCGCCAGAGCCGCCAGAAGGCCCAGCAACAGCAGGTGTCCCAGGATGGCCGGACGGATGGCACGCTTCCAGTAGGTACGCTCCTCCATCTTCCGGTCGGTCTGAAGGGGCACCGGCCGGGCCACAGGGCTGGAGGCAAAGATGGCCATGCCGCCGCTCTGGGCCACATACTCCCATCCGGCGTCGGCGCAGAGCTGGTAGTAGTCCTCCATATCCAGGGCGTATTCATCCGGCTTTCGGTGCAGGTCCACACAGTAGCGCAGATCGGTCCGCCCGCTGGGCCGGAACCAGGCCAGCACATTGAGCCAGATCCGGTCCAGCTCCCAGCCCGCCGCCGCCCGGCGGTTGAGCCAGTCCTCAGCCGCCTTATAGTCCATCTCCTCATAGAAAAAAAGGCCCAATTTTCGTCTCATTCACACGCCTCCTCAGCTGTCCAGAATGACTTCCATCCGGTCCAGGTACCGCTCCCGCTTCACTTCTGCTCTTCCTCTCGCAGAACGCGTTCCATATCAGCAGCCTGACGGCGGATGCGCTCATACTCCACCCGGAGCACACGATCTCCCTCTTCCGTCAGGCGGTAGTATTTCCGGTTTTCCTCCACCCGGGTACGGTAGATCAGGGCATCCTTCTCAAAGCGCTCCAAGAGAGCGTATAGGGTGCCTGCCCCCACATTCACCCGCCCTCCGGTCAGCGCGGAGATGTTCTGCATAATGCCGTAGCCGTGGCGCTCCTGCCGCAGGGACAGCAGGACATAGTACATGGGCTCGGTCAACGTATCCAGCTTTTTTCGCGCCACGATTTTCCCTCCCCTGACTATATCGAATATCGTTATAGTTATCATACGATAGGATAGCGTAGGTGTCAATCCATGAAAAAATCGGACTGCAAATTTGCAGTCCGATTTTTTATCTCTCGTCCGGAAAATCACATTCCGGACAAAATCCATATTTCGGGGCCGTCCCGTGGGCGTGGGCCCACATCCGCTCTCCATAGGCAAAGTGCCACCACTCGGTGCAGTAGTTGATAAATCCTGCCCCGGCCATCCGGTGAAAGAGCAGGCGCCGGTTCTCCAAAGCCGCTTGGTTTTCCGGATGCTCCTCCACCCAGTGCGTGTGGGCTGCCGGGGTCAGATCATCAAAGCCGGTCCCCATGTCCAGCGGGACGCCGTCTCTGCACAGGGTGAGATCCACCGCACCGCCCGTGGTATGGGGGGCGGGCGCATGGAGCCGTTTGACCGGCTTGGCCACAAAATCACTCAGGATCCGCTCCACCTCTTCCGGCTGGAGGCCCGGGGTACGCGCCCGCACAATATCCTCAAACTCCTCATAGATGGCCTTCTGGAGGGTCAAAGGCCGCAGACAGTCATAGATCAGCAGCGAATAGCACGCTGGAAGCCCCTCCACCACCTGACACAGCCTCTTCCAGACCCCCTCCCGCATAAGACACCGGTCCATGGCCCCGCGAAGTCCCCGCTTCTGGTAAGCGCGGTCAAATCGAATTCGGGGATGGAGGTCTGTCACATCCAGAAGGGCTTCCCCGCAGTCCTGTGGGGCGGGTACACTGCTCAGGTCCGGGTCCTCTTCCCAGGGAATGGGCCTCTGCTGGTCCCTCCATACCCGTTCCATGTCCAGTTCCATCTCTCTCCCCCCCTCGTTCAGAGCTCTACCGGGATATTTCCTATCAACGTCAAACTATCCGGAGAAACCCGGCATTCCCGGGCAAAAATCTGTACCCCCGCTTCCCGGGCACGCCGCAGTGCTTCCCCAAAGGCCGGGTGGGTCCGGTCATTGGGGCGGAAACAACTCATTCCCTCCATCTGTACCACAAAGCAAAGAGCTGCCTCGTATCCCGCCGCATGGCAGGCAATCAACTCCTCAATATGCTTGACACCGCGTTCCGTGGGGGCATCCGGAAAGAGTACCACGCCGTTTTCTTCCAGCGTAACTCCCTTTACTTCCACAAAGCCGCGCCGTTTGGTGGAAAAGTCCTCTACCTCCCAGTAAAAATCAAAGCGAGAATGGCCAAATTTTGTCTCCGGTTTCAGGAGCGTCAAGCCCGGAACCCATTCTCCTGCCTTGGCCCACTCCCCGAAAACCTGGTTTGGCGCCTGGGCATCCATATTGATCAAGAGGGAACCTTTTTCCACCGCAATGAGATCAAACTGTGTCTTACGCTTGGGCTGGTCCGCCTTCTCCAGGTAGACCACCGCCCCGGGCACCAGCAGTTCCCGGCAGCGGCCGGTGTTCTTTACATGGACGACCTCCATGCTGCCGTCCACTTCCACGTGGGCTATGAAGCGGTTCGGGCGGGCCAGAAAGATCCCTCTCTTCACCTGTTTGTAGCGCATGTGGATGCCCCCTATCGAAATGAGGATAAACAAAAAACGGACAGTCGCATGGACTGTCCGCTCCTGATGTGTTGGCATTACCTATTTTCCCGGTCCGTCTCCAGACAAGTATCTTCGGCGCAGATGAGCTTAACTTCCGTGTTCGGAATGGGAACGGGTGGACCCTCATCGCAATCAACACCAACTCTGGTGAAAAGAACTGGACAATCTTACGACTGTCCAGTTCTGTGTCGGCATTACCTATCTTCCCGGTCCGTCTCCAGACAAGTATTTTCGGCGCAGGTGAGCTTAACTTCCGTGTTCGG
>NZ_WQOJ01000061.1:0-217 GCF_018784545.1 Pseudoflavonifractor sp. MCC625
TTTATGGGATAAAAGTCAGGCGAAATGGCATGGCCTGCTGTCCTTTTCACGATGATAAGAACCCCAGCATGAAGGTAGACCAGCGATTCCACTGCTTTGGCTGCGGTGAAGATGGGGATGTGATCGACTTTACCGCAAAGCTCTTTGACCTCTCCCCAAAAGAAGCGGCGGAGAAACTGGCACAGGACTTTGGCCTGATCTATGACAGTCAGGCCCC
>NZ_WQOJ01000009.1:0-135802 GCF_018784545.1 Pseudoflavonifractor sp. MCC625
CCAGGCCAGAATCCGCCCTGCTTTCCAGCGCCATTCTTGACTTTGTCGAAAATCGCTTACACAAAATTTTACGCCCGGCCTGATGATGGGAGGGATCGGAATTTCCGATCCCTCCCACTTGCTTTCATATTGTTCGTTCAGTCCCCCCACTTTGCATCAGCGATATTACCGTGTTGGTGCGTACAAGCTTTGTACTCCCTCACAAACCGTTGCATGCTCGGAGGCCGCTGGCCATCGGCTTTCCCCGACAGTTGGCCTTCTGATACCTTTCCGTCGAAGGCAGCCAATTCAGGCATAGACAAGATTATCCTCAATTCTTCAGATGCAATACCGAGAGGGTCATTTTCACTTTGACTAGTCAGGGAGCCTTCATACTTGAAATTCTGCCCAGTTTCACTGAGTAGGCACAGCCTCCACATACCTACATCTGTAACAAGCGCAGATGATTGGGGGGAGGTAAATACCATCGCGATCAATTTAAGGATATAATCCGCATCTGTGGGTGAAATCGTTGAACATTCTTTTCGATGAAGTTTCTGCTTTACCCCATCCCCATATAAGTAATTGCTGAACCAGATCTTCCCTCTGGAATTGAGCGTCAACCGCTGTTCGACCTCACGATCTGGAGCAGGCATCGGTCCAAAACCGATCATCTCTGAAATCAGACGCATTGATTTAATCTTACCCTCGAAGGCAACATTTGAATCATATGCGGGCCTTCTCATAATGCTCACCTCATAAGTTGCCGGGCCTATGGAAGAAATGGTGTCACAGCCTTGAGGAGTCTTGCCCCTCGCTCAACGTGAAATTTAATCATCGCAGGCCAGTCATCATGGTTCGTCACGCTGACATCGAGAAGTTCATCATATAATTTACAAGAACGATTGCCTTCTTGGTTGTACCATTTCAGTGGTCGGCCGTAATCCTCCTCAATTTGAGAGCGATGACTTTTCAGCGAATCATAGATCATTTGGTTCCTTCCTGCATTCCCGGTATCGATATAGATTTCTATACGGGCTTGATCGTAGTTCGCCACGCAAGATAGCTGGACACCAGGGCAACTCGTAGAGCCAGACATATAATTGTTTTTGGTCGGGGAGACATAATTGAAAGTGCCTGTCTCGGTACGAATTGCTGGAAGGACCTGCGACCAGTACTCTCTACGTACCTTATGCCGCAGACTAGATTCCTCATCGTTGCATTTCTTTTCGTTGAGGAAAAACACCAAGTCAGATGGGTCTTGATCGTAATGCTCAAACAGCCGTCTCAGCATATTCAGCTTGTGTTGCGTGGAGGTCCCGGTATTAACATAGATACCTTCAACGACCAGTGCAGATGCCTCAAACCCATCTCCTGTCCTAAAGAATTGGCTGGCCAGATCGACGCTATCATCGGCGCCGGCAAGATAATTCAGATACGCCGTATCGATATTGTGGAGTTCCTTCAGCATCTGGACATACATATCAACCCAAGTTGTGGCTTCATGTTCAATTCCACGAAAACGATACTTCATCAGTTGACGCCCAGTCAAGGAGGCATCATCATCTAGCGCAATTTCGTCATACTGCTTCTGCGGTGGAACATAAGTAGTATCCTTATTTGGCCAAAGGGCAATGCACTGATTTACCAGCATACTGCTCCGCTGCTCCAGTTCTGGAAGGCCCCAATGATCGGCTTTGGCGATTTGTTGGGTCATTTTCAGTCCGCTCTGCAGATAGCCGTTTTTCATTGTTTTCTTATCTTGGAAGGAGGCATTGCTGTACCTGATATTGTAAGAGGAGGCTGCCAGGGTCAGGTTTGCGAGCCGGTGGAGCCATTGGCCGTGGATATTTTCAGCATCGTCACCGAGCTCGCTGGCCCAAGCAGGAGTTAGATGCTGGGGCATGATGTGCTCAATGGTGTACTCACCACTGTCCAGACGATTATAGATCTCTTTGTACTCCGAGCTATCTCCATTCTCTATGCGCTCGAAGATGTACGCCTTATATCTGGCCGGCATTGTGTAGATATTCTTGTTTTTGAGACCTTCAGCAAAATCTTCGTCTGTTGGGAAGGCTGCCTTCTCCTTCTTGTTTCCAAAAACATACCGCAGTTTCTCAATGAAATCATCATAGGTACCATCGAGACGCTTGATGTCATTGCAGAGCGTAAGGAATACTTTGCTCTGGGTGTTGGATGGCAAATCGCAGATGAGGCGGCGAAGTAGATAGGACTCCACAATGCGGCAGACCTCACCCACATCCTCTAAGGTAAGCACATCCTCCTCCTGTAGTCGGAAGACTTCCATTAGAAACGGCCTGCAAACACTGCTTTCGAAACGGTTCAGCCGATATAGCGAAGCCCGGAGTTTAATTGGAAAGTTCGGATTCCCAACCCGGATCTTGTTATACCTCTTCGCATAGTCCCGGAGTTCTTTAAGAACATCCTCTATCTGGCCGCGCTTTTCAACATAATCCTTGAACTCCTGGTAGATCTCCTTCATTGCGGTCAGACGTCGCTCCTTAATCCCCAGATAGTCACGGATGAACGGACTCACGTCGTAAGAGTTCGTCTGTTTGTCGTAGCCAGCGTTTTTTTCAATGGGGCACCAGTAGTCATCATAGAACTGCTCCTGCTCCTCCATAGATCGTCGCATAAGAACAAAGTTCCGGATTTTGTCGCCCTCATTCAGATCAAGGCCGGTCGAATTGAGGCTCTCAAACACTAGTTGTGGATCGTCGTCGGGTGGTGTTAGCGTGATGTCGATGATCTGGAGCTTCTCTACCGCCGTAAACAATTGGTCTACGCTGATGTCCTCACGCTGGATCTGATTATAGAAGAATAGGTAATTCTGTGTGATACGGGAGCTGAAATTGTACTCAGACGGATCGCCCCAGAGCCTGTCATAAGCGTCCTGATCTCCTTTGATGGGCTTTAGCTTCATCTTCCTCTGCTTAGGATTGATTTCATCAACGAGATATTTCTTCGTGATGACGTCATACAGGTTTGGATCATTAGGGGTAACGAGTCCATCCTTGATCAGATTAGCAATCGCCAAGAGGAGAAGCGAAACTGTGGTAATCCGCTGCTGGCCATCGATAACCAGATAGTCTGAACTGCTGCCCATAGGATCACTGACGGAGACTATACCACCGAAGAAATGCCACCGTTTGTTATCTCGGATCGTCTTTACAAGGTCGGAGTAGAGTTTCTTGCAATGTTCTTCCTTCCAGTCGTAATTTCTCTGATAGACAGGTATTACGAGCTTGTCCGCATTCTTCAGAAAATGTGTCAGTAGCTTTCCTTGACCATTCACGCTGACTCCTCCAAATTTTTCTCTCTAAACCCATTTCAAGTTGTGCATTGCCATGGATCAGTACGTCTTATACCCATATTATCCATTCCGAAGTTCCCGATACAGTTCCTTTGCCAAGGCGACCATGATGGCTTTATACTTGGCGGTATCCTCAAATAGCTTCGTATAGGTTTCCGTGCTCTCGATATAGGAGGCCTGGGCAGTCTGGTCGAAAATCTTGGGGAACACATTTTTTTCGAAGATCTGCTGTCCATCCACTTTAGCTGCTTTGCGAAGCTTTTTATCCGCCAGTAGTTTCTCACGCAAAGTCCCAATCAAGACTCTGTCTGCTTCAGTAAAATCGCCTTTATAGGTCTCATTGATTCGATCAATGACCTCGTCCAGCGGGTCTTTCTTGGCGTTCATGTTGACCGCCTTCTTCGTCTTCGCGGGCTCCAGGGCCGTTGCCTTATCTTCCAGTGTGATTGCTCCCTCAAAGGTTTTTTCCAGACGGTAGTACTCCAACTTCACCCGGTTCTCCAGGTCCCAGGGGGTGGAAGGCTCTGCAGGGATCAGTTTGGAGAGATAGGAACAGAAGAGAAACTCCTTATGAAGGTCCTTATCGAACATCCGCACGATCTGAGAGATGTAGTTATACCACTTCACAAACGCTCGGATTAGGCGGCGGAACTGGTAGCGGTCCTCCTTGCTCAGTTGATTGTAAGCCTTGGCCACCGGGAGCAGAGCGTTGGAGATCTTCGCCTGGACGGAGGTGGCCTTTTTCGCATCTGGAGCGAAGTAGATTTTGCTGACCACCTCAATATCACTTTCGTTATACAGTTTGAATTCCCGGAGCTGCTTCTGAGTCTTGTAAATCAGGTCAACATTGATTTCCTCGGTGAGGCTAGTCTCCTGGTAGTATGGCTGGAAGGCCTCCAGAATTTCTTCCTTGGTATTCACAAAGTCCAGAATGTAGGTATCTTCTTTTCCAGGATAAGTACGGTTCAGACGGCTCAAAGTCTGGACTGCCTTCACATCTCGTAACTTCTTGTCCACAATCATGGTGTGGAGCAACGGCTCATCAAAGCCAGTCTGGTACTTCTCCGCCACGATCAGCACATCGCCCTCGTCGTGGAAGACCTGCTTGGTCTGGGCCTCGCTGACGCGGTTTCCCTCCCGGTCTCGGTTCATGCCGCTTTCAGTGTACTCTGTGCCGTTCTCCTCGTCTGGGTCCCTGATACCTCCAGAGAAGGCAATCAGGATCTCTACATCGTCGTAGTGATTTGCCTCCAGATATGCCTTGATCTCGTGGTAGTAGCGCACCGCCGCCAGACGTGAGGCCGTAACCACCATCATTTTACCCTTTCCGCCGATTTTGTGCTTGGTAATGTCCCGGAAAGTCTCCACAATGATGGCGGCCTTCTGCTGCAGGTTGTGGGGGTGAAGCTCCTCAAAACGCCGGATAGTCTTGATGGCCTTGATAGTGGGGACCTCCGGATTGTCCGGGGTGTTCTTGGCGATTTGAAAGCAGGTCTTATAGGTGGTATAGTTCTCCAGCACATCCAAAATGAAGTGCTCCTCAATGGCCTGTCGCATGGAGTAGATATGAAAGGGGTGGAAAGAGCCATCCGCATACTCATCCCCGAACATCTCCAGGGTCTTGTTCTTTGGCGTGGCAGTAAAGGCAAAAAAACTCAGGTTCTTGTGCTTGCCGTGGGAGACCATCTCTCGCACCAGCTTGTCCTCCGCATCCTCCAGTTCGTCCTCGGCCTTACCCTCCAGCTCCGCATATTCTTTGAGTGCATCATGGGTATCCGCCAGGGCAATTTTCAACTTCATGGCGCTCTGGCCAGTCTGGCTGCTGTGGGCCTCGTCCACGATGACGGCAAAAGCCTTGCCGGATGTGTCGTCTATCTGTTCATAGATCACGGGGAACTTCTGCAGAGTGGTGACGATGATCCGCTTGCCGTCGTTCAAAGCGTCCCGCAGATCTTTGGCGGACTTCTTCTTGTCGATGGTCACTACAGAACCCAGGGTGTGGTCGAAGCCAGAGATAGTCTCTTGGAGCTGGGCGTCCAGCACCGTGCGGTCTGTGACGATGACCACGGAGTTGAAGATGGGCTTGTTGTCATCGTCATGGAGGCTGGCCAGATGGTAGGCGGTCCAGGCGATAGAGTTGGACTTCCCGGAACCGGCGCTGTGCTGCACCAGATAGTTTTTGCCGGGGCCGTTGGTTCTGACATCCTGGATCAGCCGACGCACCACATCCATCTGGTGATACCGGGGGAAGATGACTGACTTTTTAGTGATTTCCCTTTGTGCGCCATCTTTCTGAGGCGCCTTCTCTTTCTTCACTTGGAGGTTGACGAACTTTTGGATGATGTCCAAAAGGTTGTCTTTTCGCAATACGTCCTTCCAGAGGTAGGAGGTCACGTAGTCTCCATCCGGTGAAGGCGGATTCCCGGCTCCGCCGTCCCTGCCGGGGCCGTTACTGCCCTGGTTAAAGGGGAGAAAGTAGGTCTTGGCCCCATCCAGCTTGGTGGTCATCACCGCCTCATAGAGATCCACGGCGAAGAACACCAGGACGCGGTGGTTCAGCCGGAACGCTGGTTCCTTGGGGTCCCGGTCAAACATCCACTGCCGCTTGGCATTGTCCACGCTTTGGCCGGTGAGCTGGTTCTTAAGCTCGATGGCTACGATCGGGATACCGTTGACTGCCAACATCATATCTACGCTATTGTTGTTCTGCCCGGAGTAGTGCCACTGGCGGATACACTGGCAGATGTTTTGACCGTAGTGTTTGACAGCCACATCGTTGAGAGTGGACTCCGGCTTAAAGTAGCACACCCGGAACTCAATCCCCCGGTGCTTGAACCCGTGGCGCAGGACACTTATCAGTCCATCGTTCTCCACGGCGTTCTCAAAAGCCTTGTAGAACTTCTTCTCCGGATCGGAGTTGCACTGTTTCTCGAAACGTTGCCATTGGATGGGCTGTGTGGCCTGGACAAAGTCCACCAGGGTAGCTAAGTCCAGGGCCACACCGGAGTCCATGAAAGCCCGATAGCCCGCGTCTGACGCCTTCTGCCAACCACCGACAGGAGAGAGCAGGAAGGACTCGATATCTTGTTCAAACTGTCTTTCGTTATCGGGCATGTCGTATCCTCCTTACGCTTCTTTCTGCAATGTGTGAACTCCAGAACCTTTGGGCACAAACCGATGTTCTCTCATTTTGTATAGAGTGTCCTGCCAAGTAGAATACTGAGGATTTGCCTTGTTAGGAGTCCAATTCGTAACGACCTCGCCAATTATCTCTTTGTCAGTAGGATGGGATACCCCATCAATAATAAAGTCATTCCATGCAGCGAGCAAGGTCGCTACACGTTCAGCCTGAGAGGTTTTCATTGGCCTCAAAAAATCCACTATTTTTTCGAGTTTCTGATCAATATCAGAAAAAGTATCCATATACTCCCGCAAGCCCTCTTCGAATTGTTTTCCCTTTTGGTAGGAGACAGGCGATCCTTTCAGAACCGTGTACCAGCCTTTTGCGTTAATGATTTCTTCTATGTTTAGGAGATCTGGATCGTATGGGCCATGCTCGTATCGAATGAATTGAGTGTGAAATGGCATATTTAGCAAACACTCTGCGGCAAACATACATTTCTGCAACTGAATTCGTCCCCGGACACCAGTACCAAGCAAGTCCAACACCCTGAGCATAAGCAGAGCTTTTCTGTACCGCAATATCTCAGGGGAAAGAATAGCTATTGTCACTTGGTCGGTATCTTCTACTCGCCTTTTCCCGGTCACAACCTCATAAATAAGAGAATTTTTGTAAGCTTCTAAATCGTCAATGAGGGATTGCTTTTCATAAATCAATGCATCCGCCTGTGAACAGAAGTCGTTTAGGTACTCTACAATGTGCCTTTGAACACTGACAACTGGTAGTGCAACTTTAATGTTGAACAGATCATTTGTATATAGGCGGCTTAAGCCAGCACCGACACCTGTAATATATTTTTTGAACTCTTGAATACAATTTGGCGTTTTGAAAAGATATTCCAGAAACTTTGGATCAACTCGTTCGTTTGCGCGGTAAACAGCATAATCCGGGCTGACCAAACCCCTAAAACTCGACACAGCGAATACACCTAAATGGGCCTTTAATTTGTTAAACACCAAATCATTTGGTTGTACTATCTTGGCTCCGATATAAGATGTTGCCGGATTAGCAACCGCAATCATGGATGACGGAACAACACCTAAAGATTGACTCATCGAAAGCGGTTGTTCCAAACCAGTTCCTGAGCGGTCATTAATTTCAGTAAGGAGATTTTTAATGCGGATAATTGCCCAATCAGCCGGAATCTCCCCAATCCACTCGATCCCACTGTCCTTCAGCTCGATATTTTGGTCCAGGCCTTTAGTAATAGCCTCGTAGATAATGGAGGCCTTCCACTGTCTATAATCCTCAATGCTGCTTTTTGCCTGGGCGATGATCTCGTCGATCTTGGCGCACTGGGTGTCCAGATAAGTGGCAATAGATGTTTGCTCCTTGGTTGTTGGCAAGCAAAGAACAAAGTTGTGCAACATCGGGAGTCGCACCGAAGCAACTGTCGATTTTGCGCTACCTTTATCAATTTCCAAACTAAATTGATTGCTTATAAAGTAGTAAAAGTACCGTGGAACAATATTATTAAAATCGTAAAAACAGTAAACTCTTTGATGAATTGCATACTTCCCAAAAGCATGATGAAATACCTTGCCAGCTCCAGCACCGTCCCCAGCCATTAGGATACTTTCCCCATCAAACGTATAACTGTTGGCCCGCTCTATTTTGGGGGAGCGAACATAAAAAGGATATATACCGTCTCCAACGGCATTTTGTGTGTCTTGGTTTCCGGTCATTATTTTACATAGGAACCGCAATCTACATAAACTCCAGTGAGTTGGGATTTTTCCAATAGTGTCAATTCCGCTGTCTTTCATCTCCGCAAAACCCTTTGCCGGAGTCATCTCACTCACCGTCCTTCCCAAACAAGTCATGGAGCTTCTGCATCAGGGCACGCTCATGCTCCTCGATACGCTTGGCGATCTGGTCGGCAGGCTCGATCTCCTTGTACTCGTAGAAAGTGCGGGTGAAAGGAATCTCATAGCCCACCTTAGTCTTGCTCTTGTCGATCCAGGCATCCGGGTTATAGGGCAGGACTTCACGTGCAAAGTATGCATCGATGTCCTCGTCCAGCGGCACATTCTCCGTGTCCCGCTTTTTGGGGTCAGCCACAGGCTTGCCCTTTTTCAGGACCCTCTTCCCGTCCTCATCCAGCAGGGGGCTTTCCACGGTGATCTTGTTATAGCCCAGGGCTACACTGTCCAGCACCCGGCTTTTGCAGACGAGTTTTGCTCCGGACTCCAGCTCCCGCTCACATGTCTGGTCCCGATACTCCCCGTAGGCCCTGACAATCAACTCTCGGCAGGCCTCGGTGATGTCCACTCGCTTGTTGCCGATGGGCTTCCGGCGAGACTCATAGCACTTGCTGGCATCAATGAGCTGGACCCTCCCGATATGCTCCGAGGGCTTGTCCTTGGTGATGGTCCAGATGTAGGTGGCGATGCCGGTGTTGTAGAAGCTGTCGTTGGGGAGCTGCACGATGGCGTCCAGCCAGTCGTTTTCGATCAGATACCGGCGGATTTCCGACTGGCCGGAACCGGCATCCCCGGTGAACAGCGAGGAGCCGTTCTGGATGATGGCCATGCGGCCCTCCGGCTTCAGTTTGGACAGGCCGTTGAGCAGGAACAGCATCTGCCCGTCGCTCTTGCTGGGGAGGCCGGGACCGAAGCGACCAGCGGAACCCTTCTTGTGCTCTGCCTCCACCGCCGTGGCCTCCCGCTTCCAGTCAATCCCAAAAGGAGGGTTGGAAATACAGTAATCGAACTGATAGCCGTCGAACTTATCATCGTCCAGGGTGTCACCGAACTGCATATTGTCCGGGTCGCCCCCACGGATCAGCATGTCAGCCTTGGCGATTCCAAAGGTGAAGGGGTTCAACTCCTGGCCAAAACAGGTGACATCTGCATCGGCATCCAGTTGCTTCAGCCGCTCTTCCATGCAGGTAAGCATCTGACTTGTGCCCATGGTCATGTCGTAGACCGTCTTTGTAATGCCCTCCCCGTGGAAGGCGTTCTGATCTCCCGTCACCAGCAGGTCGCACATCAGGTAGATGATATCCCGGCTGGTGAAGTGTGCTCCGGCCTCCTCGTTGTAGGACTCGGAAAACCGCTGAACCAGGTTCTCAAAAATATAGCCCATATCAACGGCACTGATCTTTTCCGGCTTCATATCCGCCTTGTCAGAGCAGAAGTCCACGATAACCTGATAGAGCAGTCCGGCCTCCTCCATGCGGTCGATCTGGGCGTTGAAGTTCATGCGGGCGAGGATGTCCTGCACATTGTCGGAGAAGCCATTGAGATAAGCGCGGAAGTTATCGTTGATGTTCTCTGGGTCTGCCCGCAGAGTCTCGAAGGTGAACGGGCTGGTATTGTAGAACTGGTATCCAGCAGCGGTCCGCAGGAAGCCCTCTTTGACTGCAAGGTGCTCTACCTTCTTACAGGTATCCAGTACCGCTTGATGGGTTGGCAGCAGGCAGTCGTGGAACCGCTTGACCACCACCATGGGCAGGATCACCAAGCCGTACTCATGGGGTTTGAATGCACCAAAGAGGGTGTTTGCCACATTCCAAATGAGAGTGGCCTTCTCCTGGATATTCCGGCCCACAGAGGCCAACTGTTCATTTGCGGTCATAATATCGCCCTTTCTGTTTGTGGCATACATCCTTACTTAGTTACTTTATAATACGATATAATATGGGATTAGTCAAAATCGCTTTGTGCCAATCCATGCCTTTAACCCATCACGAATTGCCGTCTAGGCAAAGAGACTTGTTCAAGCCACTGTTACCTGATGTTGTTAGCTTTCTTCGAAATCCATGGCATGTTCAGTCTTCGCCCTCGAGATGACTTTGCGCAATTGCGAATATTATATCATCATTTAGACTTTATGCGCATTGTGCTTCTGATATTATTTCATGGATTACACCGCTTGCAGGGAACATATGCACGTTCAATTAGATCCTCGCGTGAGCCGTAATAGTCCTCACGGTTGGAATCCTTGATATCGTCCGCACTGGCGCAAGATGGCAGGTGGAACTTCTTCGTGTTGTTGTTCAAAACATAGTGTGCCTCAGCGGTTGATGTTCCGGCTTGGGTATCGGAAGAGGGTTCATGGGCAACCGATGGTTCTGAAGTGGAAGCAGCTCCGTCTAGCGTGCTGTCTCCCGTTGCATAGTTGATCGTCACCCCCGGCTGCACATTGTAGGCAAAGATACAAAAGCAGATGCCATCACCATCATCCTCAACGGAGTAACCTTCCATCAGGACTCCAGCAGCCAGTAGGTTGTCCCCTTCAAAGACGGGCGTGACGCGGTAGAGAACATGGTTGTTCGTTTCCTGAACATAGTCGGCAACCATATTCTCGAAAGGTAGCATTCCATCAATGTTCAAATATCTGGTGCCAGTGATCAAGTTCCTCTCATTCGCATTCTCTCCCGAGAGTTGGAAGCCGATCAAGTGACAGCGATTGTAGAGGTAATTCCCGTCAACAACACCATTATACCGCACAGTGTGCCAGCCGGAAGGCTTGACCGATCCAATAGATCCGCGTTCCTCGGTAGGCATCAGATCCTGCCCTATGCAGGCATATGCGGTGCCGCACCGGCTGAGCGAGTCGAGAGCGCTATATAGCTCAAAAGAAGTTGTTGTCAGTTCAGAAGATGTGAAATAAGGAATATTTCCATTGACTGCAACATAAGCCGATCCACTATAAGGCTCAACATCGGAAAGTGAAAAACTGGTGGCAGCAGTACTTTCACTTGGAAGAGTCGAGGAAACTGGTTGGTCAATCTCTTGGCCGGTCATGCTACCCTGTCCATTCGGCCCCGACGGCTTCTCAGCCTCTACGCCGGAGTCATCTGTGTCGGCAGATGACTGCTCTACACGATCAGTAGATTGCGGACTTTCCACAATTCCAGAGGAAACACTGGATGGAGAATCATCCGGGTAATTGGAAGAGTTGCCTTCGTCCGTCGAACAACCAACTAAGAGGGAAAGGACAAGAGCTGCCAGCAGGAAAATGGATGTAACTTTCTGTTTCACCGTTCAAATACCTCCATAGTGATTCTTTCGTGTGAGTATCCGGTAAAG
The DNA here is from genome assembly GCF_018784545.1 of Pseudoflavonifractor sp. MCC625. NCBI lineage: Bacteria > Bacillati > Bacillota > Clostridia > Eubacteriales > Oscillospiraceae > Pseudoflavonifractor > Pseudoflavonifractor sp. MCC625. The sequence continues at coordinate 11,531 of NZ_WQOJ01000009.1, forward strand.
TTGCTTGACAGAGCAAGATGCCATGTTCCTTCATGCAGCTTCAAATCAAAATACCGATCGGCTGGGTAGGTTCGGTTCCACTTGAAAATAATCAGTTTTTCAATGCGTTTCTCGACCGGAGCCAATGCGGCATCTTCGACAAAGCAGAAGTCCCCATTGCCGGCATCTCGCAAGAAAGTATCCGAAACAGTCAGATCAGGAGGATTGAGGTCAGAAAATAATCTAGCGGAATAGTGGCTCATGTGTAAAATCGAGTGCTTCGTCAATCTTAAGATCTGCGCACACAAGCTCTTATCCCGACTCTGCCGACGGTGATTGAACATCATGCCGCCTTTATCGTCCAAACAGACTATTACAATCATCGGATTCCCCCTTCAGGTCGCACCCCCGTACTCTTTCTCCAGAGTGTCATTGCCTGGACTTGAGAGTATAATTGCAGGTTACCTGTTAAATAATACGGACAGCTATTTTACTAACAACAGTGGATTAACTGCCCTTTGGGCACACCGCACTTCATTATCCACGAGAATGCTCACGCTGTATTCGCCCGTCACTAACCAGATTTTACCATTCGCATTTGTGCCGTATGCCTTCATTTGCCCGCCAAAGGTTGACCAGTATCACGGACAATATTTGCCACCATTGTACCGTAGAATAGATGCGGTTGCAACCAATACTGGTCAATGGAGGACGCGCAGATGGAGCAAAAAATCCGTCGTGACCGCAACATGGGCTCTAACCTCAGGCGGCTGCGGGATCAGTATGGCATCTCCCAGGAGAAACTCTGTGCCGAATTACAGCGAAGAGGCTGCGACATCGGGCGAACTGCCTATGCCAAATATGAGTCAGGGGAGTTGAATATCCGGGCGAGTGTGTTGATTGAATTGCGTAAAATTTACAGTTGCTCTTATGATGATTTCTTCGCTGGCTTGGATAGGAACATAGAATAGCAGTCTCATGCGTTTGATTTGCTTTTGCTAAAAAATGAAGTCATCCGCAAGCATAGATATAGACTATTCTCTGTATTAAGTTCTCCAATAGAGTGGGATCTTCTGGGGGGACCATAATGAACCCACCCTCGGTCCATCGTCAGGGCATATAAACCCCTTGGCGGCAAATTATTTAAGAGAAAGTGGTTTGTATCAGAATATGGTACAAACCACTTTTTCGCTTTAGCGCACAGTATATAGATTTGAGGTATGGCTGCCATTTGCGCGGTATCTTGGGTTCTTGAGTAGGAAGCCTTTGCGTTCCAACTCGTTGATTGCTCTCTTCACAGTGCTGCGTGATAAGCCAAGATCTGAGGCGATTGTCTTAATTCCTGGCCAACAGGTGCCTGATGCATTGGCCCGATCCCGGAGGTAAATGTAAACGGTTTTGCACCGATGAGGCAATTCAGTATCAGCATAGATCGATTCAAAATAGCCCACCATGTTCACCTCCAATTATGTTCTCAGACTTGTATCGTCGGAAGCGGGAGCATGAGCATCTTCCTCTGCAGCTTTTTGACTTCCGTTTTGCTGTGGTGCTGCATCTGCCTTTTCCGATGCTGTATTTTTCAAGGCATGACATAGAATGCTTTCCTCCAGCTCCTTTCGCCCCGCGTAGTGGACTTGCATATTTTCATGTACCGGCACAGTGTATCCCTCTTTTTCGAAAGTAATGCCCCATTCTAGGAAGAGTCGGAGTCGGGTCTGCATTGGATGGCAACCAGTTTTCATAACAACGAAGTGCCCCTTGGGAATTGATTTTAACTCGTCTGGCGTCATCAGGGGCCGCTCTACCATCTGCAGGGATTGACTGGGATCATTCTTGCTTTGGCTCACCGAGCCAGACTGCACCGTGCGAGTTCCAAGGTTCCTGGACAACACTTCTGCTGTCTGGCTGCCAGGTGCAAAGCCTCCGAAGATTGTATCCTGACAGTTATCCTGAATGATCTCGCTGCCCTCCTTGCCGTAGTTTTTTTCAAGCTGAGCCAACGATTGGATGATCGGCACCAGGGTCAACCGCCTGGAGCGCCCGGCGGAGAATAGGGGCAATATATCAAAGGGCGGCATGGTACCAAGCTCATCACAGAACAACACCACACGGTTTTTTAGTTTTCCGCCGTTCTCATCGGCAACAGCAAATAGTTCTCGGCTCAGATTCTGAATCATCAGTCCGGCCATGAAGTTTTTGGTCGTGTCTTCTTCCGGTAGGATCAGGAAGATAGCGCATTTCTGGCTGGCGAATGTCTCCGCGTCAATGGCGCTGTCAAAGCAGATGACCTGCTCCAATTCACTGTCGAGAAACGCATTCAGTCGGGACAAGACCGTGGACATGACAGACGCCATTGCCTGGTCCGAGGTGTTGAGTGCGGCTCCCGCAAACCATTTCGCTTTGTGATTATCGGGGAGTTTCCCCATTAGCTGCTGGAAGTAGTTTTTTTGCCTTGGCCCAGGGGACTCCAGCAGATCCTGAATCAGTTTGAACACCGATACGATATGCCTTCTCTCACTTGAATCTTCTTTTGTTGGTGGAAGATATTCTGCTAACAAAAGTACCACAGCAGTAAGCAATCCTTCTGCTGCATCATAGAAAAATGCATTTTGTCCATAAGAGGAAGCGTCGCCATCTGGATTAACTATGGTCTTGGCGAGAATTTTGGCATACTTTTCGGCCTTGGCTCTGGCAGCCAGATTGCTGGGATCTTCCTGAGCCAAATCCATATAACGGTTGATCAACGTCAGAAGATTATTACCATCTGATCTGGTCGGATTGCGAAGGTCGATCACGGAAATCTTATAACCGTAATACTTGCTGGCAATAGCACCGTAGTTCCTCGCCAAGTCGCCCTTGGTGTCCAGCGCCAAGAAACTCATACCACAGGCGCAGGCATATTCCAGATTGGGGTACAGGAAAAAGGCAGTCTTGCCAACACCGGATGCACCAATCATCAGGAAGTGAACATCGTCGCAGTCTACAAGAGCTTTCAGCCCACCATGTTTGGAATGCTTCTTGGCTTTGACAGACGCGCGTCCGATGCACCCTAAGACGATCCCCTGTGCCTCTGGCCGATTCTTGCCACGACGCCATTCATCGACTTGGAAAGGCACATGCTTATAAGTCTGACGGATCTCTTTTGGGGTAGCCCATCGTGCGGTACCATGCTGGCCGTCACCAACGGTTTTGGATTTGATACGGTTTAGGGAATATCGCTGAGTGAATATGGAGGCAATGATCAACACCAGCAGCATTCCGCCGCACAATACAATCAGTCCCCATGCTTGTTCAGTCATTGCGTCACCCCGTTTCCAGAAAAGGGACCTGTGCGTCCTCCAGAACACACAGGTCATCATTCCAGTCTTTGTTTTGGGGAGCCAGGCGATCCGAGGCGATTCCAAACTGTTCGGCAATCTGTTCAGCCATACGGAGGCTTGCTGCCTGACCTGCTGCGTCATTGTCCAGGCATAAGAACACCTCCTGTGCGTGGGGCATACGGGAAAGCATTGACATTACAGGGATCGCAGATGTTCCGCAGCAGGCAACATAGTTGTGCGATTTCCAATCTTCAGGATACAGGGTGATGAAGGAGAGCATATCGATGGGTGCCTCGAACACATAGAGCTTTCCGTCAGTGCCAAGGTGATGAAAACTATATTTGGGATCGCTGCCCTCCACATTCTGCCGGAAGGACTTTCCAAAACTGTTGGCACTGCGTTTGTGCGCGTGGCGTGGAATGCCCTGTTCATCCGTCCCCACAAAGACGCAGTTGTGATATTTGCTGTCCTCAAAGAGTGTCTTTGCCTTCGCAAAATAGGCAATCACATCACGGTCAATGTGCCGGTGCTTCATCAGGTAGGCAAAAATGCGCCGCATATTGGTATTCGCTTCAGGAAGTTCAAACGGTTTTTGTGGTGGCTTCTCCCGCTCAGCAGCAGATGGGTATATTGTACCCTGCTCACCACCCAGAAGTGCTTTGACGGCTTCTGGGTAACTGTAATTATAAAACCACCGGACAAAGCTGATCGCATTTCCACCCTGACGGCTGTCGTGATCGAACCATTCACAGCCACGGATGGTCACGCTGTGATCTCTATCGAGCCTCTTATCCCGTCCAGAAGGAAGGAGTTTTTCTCCTCTCTGGCGTAGGAATTCTTCCAGATCCACTTCAGCTGCTCGCTGTTTCTGCTCATCAGTGAAATGAATATACTGAGCCATAGTACCTCCTTTCCCTTACATCGATGGCCCATTTTGCCATCCCTGCTCCTCATGATCATCCGCTTTATGCCCAAGGGCTAGTCGCTTGGCCATCAGCTTTTTCCTGCGCTTGGAATCAATTCGAAGGCCCAACGGACTAGTAGGTGCCATTGCATTGTCACGGAAAATCTGGCCCATGTGATAGAGGAGACGAGTTACCGCAGCGATTACTGCTGGGTTGTGGTTGTTCACTGCCGGTGACTTAATTGGCTGTTGGGCGCTATCCGTTTTTGGTGGTGTCTCGGTCGAATCAATTTCTCCTGATTCTTCGTTCGCATTTGGGTTGGTGGAGTCCATCTCTTCCTGTTCCAATTCCAGACGTAGACAATCAGCCTCGCGGATAATGGAGTTCTTGATTGCCTTGAATTCCTTTTGCTTTGAGAGAGGATTATGGACACGTGGTTTGTCCTTGTAGTAACCCTCCAATTTATCACGCAGATCATTCCAGACCTGATAGCACGCTGCCACATCTGGCTGCAGTGCCAGCTCATCAGTGATAGCATCTACTAGTTCTTTCAACTTTTTAGGCAGGTATCCATACTGCTTTTTCCCTTTGACACTGCTCAGGGCATTGGCCAGTTCCACCATCTTTCTGGCAATCGAATCATTATCCAGCGAGGTGGATTCCATGTGCGCAATCAGTTCCGCCATAGCGGAGCGGGACTGTTTTACCAGGTCCTGATAAGCCAGATCTTTTTTGACATAGATGTTGTGCATCTCATCCTGGAAGATAGTGTTGGTCAGCGCAGAGCGCATGGCTGTGATTCCGGTCTTGTTCAGATACCCGTGTTTCTCATCTGCAGACCACACCATCATGTGTACATGTGGGTGGTACCCTTCATCGTGGAAGGCTGCACACCACCGGAAGTCATCCACCGGGATCTTCATGGCCTGCGCCAAACGTGTCCGGTGCTGTAGGAGGAGGGTGCGCCAGTTTTCAGCACTATCGTATCCAAGAGCAGACGCATCTTCTCGGCGCAGAGAAAGGATGACCGTCCAGACAGGGCCATGGTGTTCCGCGACCTCTGCCATCATATCCTGGAGCGACACATCCTGCGTGTCACTGAACAGGCCATGGTCACCGCGCTTTTCTACACGGGGACGGGTAGCGATGTATTTGAGGTAGCCATCGCCAGCTTCCATGGTGTGGACATTGGCATCCAGTGCCATAGTGATCAATTCAGAGGCGTTGCCAAAGGTGGGAGAGGCGCAGTAATCACTGTACTCGAATAGTTCTTTGGTATCTGGATAATCCTTGAGCAGTCTTTCGATGAGTTCTTTCTGAGGCTGTGTGACAGGACCCCGGCCATGAAGTTTCTCAACACCTTCTCTTGTGGCAATGTACCGCATGTACTTTGCTGCACTGCCATTGCAGATGTACCCACACTTCTGCACCAGCTTTGGCATGGCTTACAACCTCTTTTGGAACCGGAAGATCTCCTTGAAGCTGATCATGCCATGGGTGCGCATCACATCCTGGACACACCGGCCACGCAGCTGTTCCAACTCATTGAGTGTTGCATCTGTATCGTGTGCCATGAGGTGCATCATCATGGACATCTCCACCGACATTTTGAACAGCAGCTTGCCGAGCCGATCTCCCAGCGCGCCTAACGAGCCTTCCAATGTAGCTGACAGTGTGACTGGTAGATACGAGCCGTCCTGCTCCGCTTCAAGGTATCCGGTATAGAATTGAATGGCTTTTTCAATAAATTCGCTTTGACTCTGAGAGTTGTCAAGCTGATAGGAGCGCTCCACCAGTTCTTTTGTTTTCGGTGTCAGCCAGAAAGCAAATTTTTTCTTTGTGTTACTCATGACGTAGTTCACCTCACACTCTAATGAGTCTCTGGCCAATACGAAACGCTTCCAGGTCATCGATGATGAAAAGGTCGCTGCGCCAATGGCCGGGCCATACCGCAAAGAGTTTGCTGATACCCGACTGGGCGTGTACGTATCCTTCGATCTTGTCATGATATGTGGTGAGCTGTTTGATCTCGCCAGTGGCAAACAACTCGATATAGCAGATTCGATTGCTGTCGTAAGGAAAGCCGTCTGTCTCCTTTGCGCTTCTCATCTTTGGTACCTTCTTTCTAATCAAATTTGCGCTGGGTACGTCTTCGTCCCCGGAAGAAAGCCTGATACGGCGGGGCTTACGGGGATTCACGACCCCGTAGGCGTGATTTTTTTGCTTTCACGACCCCGGTGGGAAAAGCCTGAAACTGCCCGCACTGCGGGCAGAAGTGAGAGAGCCGGGGCGTTCACGACCCCGGCTCTTTCTGCCTGCTTTTTTTTCGTCCTCCGTCCCCTGGTGGAAAAAGCCCTCAAATGGGGGCTAACCTTCCCGATTGGGGTAGGTGGTCTACCCCCACCCATAGGAGGGCACACAGGGCCTCACAGCGGCCCACACGGGGCCGTTATCAGGTGCCCAGCATTCACCCCATCTGCATTCCCGTCAAATCCTCGTTTTCATGCTCCTGAAGGGGGACCTGCGTCAGATCTTCCATGTCGGCAATCCACATGGACATACTGTCGAGCAGCGTTTCTAAGTGATCAGACACAACTTGGAAAGAGTTCTCCAATGTTTTGCTTGAGGAGAACTCCTCTTGTTGCGTTTTGTGAATCACTTCCATCTGACGCTGCACAACAAACAGGATGTCCAACAGATCATAGGCAGAGGGAGTATGGCAACCAACCGATTCCTGCTGCACAGGAGACTGTTCTGTCTTTTGGTAGATGCCATGACTCACTCGTGCATAGGGGAACGCAGGATCTTCAAGTTTTTTACTGATAGGCAACACAAGGTTGTTCTGTTCAATGGTTCCTTCGTACTGCGTTCCTTTGGCCTGTTCACGCACATAGTCGATGATCTCGCGGTATCGATGTGGCTCACCGTCATCCAGGAGTTCCCGGAAGCAGTTGAGCACGAATTCATTTTTGCTGTTGCGATCGATCAACATCTTTTACCTCCTCACACTATTACATGCTCTGGCCATCCGGGAATGAGGAAGCGCACATCTCTTCATCAAGATACTGTGCGCGATAATCATCCAGACTCAGTCCCGTCTGCTCCATACAGTAGTCATTCATTTTGGAGCGTAGGATTGAGCGATCCTCTTCGGTCAGGGGGTAGCGGTAGGTTTCCTCAGAACCATCTCCACAGACCTGGATCACAGTGAGTGCGTCACACACTTCACCAACATCCAAATCAAACTCCGCATAGACATTGAGATAGTCATCATTGGCATCAGTAGCCACATTGGTTCCGAACACAGCGTCAGGATCAAATGTGACTGGCACATAGAAATTCAGCAGACTTCCGCATTCGCTCATGTCATCCTGGAAAGAAATCTCGTTCATACTAAGTCGCCTGGATCCGGTCAGCACCATAGCCTCTGAGTTTGGTGTGAGTTCTTTGCCTTCAAGTTTGTCCAGCAGTCGATCCCATCTCTGATCCATCGAGATATTCTGTTTTCGGAAAGCGTGGTAGGCTGCCACGCTCACGTCATGGATACGGTAGGTATGCCAGCCATCCATAGCGTTAGCTGCGGAAAATGTATCCTTGTCAAAGTCCATTTCGAAAACACCAGACACCTTCCCAGTGTTCTGCAGCCGTTGGTCCAGGAGTTGATCATATTCTGCCTGGGTGATTTCCGAGCGGTCTTTGAACACAGATGCAAAGGAAACAGGTAGAGGACTATCCCCAGCGGTGAGATAAGTACGCAAGCGTTTTGCGGCGATGAGCAGTGTATCTGCTGAAGAAGTTTTGAAATACAGATCCTCTCCCCGACCGGTGACATGGTACGCCGCCCAGGTGGTTTTGGCCATTTGATCCGCTACCGCCTCGGCATGTTCAGCATTGATGAGTTCCTGTATCGCCTGTCGTTCCTCAGAAGGAACGCACTCAGAATATAGATCGGCAAGCATTTCCTGCATTCGTTTTTCAACATCAGTTCCATTCGAAGCAAGTTGCTTTTTCAGTGCCCTGAACTCATACTCATGGAGCCAAAGTACGATCTCAACGGAGCCGCTCATTTGGCCCCCCTATTCCGCCGCTTGGCAGGCTTTTGCTTACTGTAGGTACTGGGTGCGGGGTAACGGATATCTTTGTGATGGCGAAGACTCAACAGCCGATTGGACGAACGAAGATCCTGGCTCAAAAAATCAGACTTTTTCATCATGTCTACCTCCCATGTCATAGCCGGTCGAAACATCTTGGCCAGGATTGTCCTGGTCATTGTTGTTATCCTGTGTCTGTGCAGTGCGCCCGCCTTTTGCTGTACGCCTGGGGCGTGGACGAACTGCAGGCTTGTTCTTACTGTCCAGATACTCCCGAGTATCCGCTGGCACATATTTTTCATAGAGCTCTTCCAGCAACCGCTGCAGTTCTTTCTCTGGTGTTCGCTTTTCCTTTGCGGACAAAAAATACCGGAGCGCATCCAATCGCTCCGGCTCCATCGTCACTTTCAATTCAATCTTGTCCATTCTGACCTCCTTACATTGAGTAGAACTCAATCCGCAAGGCGTCCTCTACCTCACCTGGTTGGAAGGTATCCGGCTTAGCAAACACTTCACCAAAGTGTTGTATCTGCTCTTGGGTAAGAGAACAAAGATCACCGGATCGAGTATCGCCAGCCAGAAAGAATGTGCCGACAATGATGTCGTTGCCCAAGCGCCGGTTTCCTTCCAGCCCCATCAATTTGCCGTCCTCATTGCAGACCAGGCAAACATCGCTCAGGGGGAGCACCTCGATGTAGCCACCCACCATTTTCTGCATAGCGTCCAAAGTGTTTGGCATGGTTACCGTTTCTGGTGATTTACCAGGTTCCACCTTCAAGACAGCAATCTCTTTTTCTTTCATCAAATCGCCTCCTTTAATTTGTGGGCAGGTAGGAGCGTGGATTTACACGCTGACCATTGACACGCACTTCAAAGTGTAGATGCGGACCGGTCGATCGTCCCGTGGAGCCGGACAGAGATACGGTGTCACCCGCCTCCACGGTATCTCCAACACTGACCAACAGTTTCGAATTGTGAGCATACAGAGTTACCATTCCATTGCCGTGGTCAATCATTACATAGTAGCCATAGCCACCAGCATTGTAGGTTGCCTTTGTAACGACTCCGGGCAGAGCTGCACGAACTGGTGTGCCTGTGGGCACAGCGATGTCGATACCGGTATGACCTTTTGTCTGGCCGGTAAAGGGATCGGATCTGTATCCAAACTCTGATGTGACTCTACTTTCCCAGCTGGAGCCCACAGGAGAACAAAATCCATCCGCACCGATAAACGGCACTTCGGCACCGGGTATCCAGCCCTCTGTTCCAGTAGCAGAACCGTAACGGACCAAGTTGTAGATACTGTCTGCGTTGTTTCGTTGCTCCTCCGTAACTGTTTCTCCTAATGCCGTTTGAATGTTGGACCATATTGTGGCGATGTCTGTGATGGGAATTGCAACGGTGTAGGTTTCCTCCTCCGGTTCTTCGGCACTTTCGTCTTCGCTATCAGTTGAATCAAGCGGGCGGGTACGTTCCTCATAAGTGACAAAGCAATCAACAAATTGTTGGTGCGCTCGGCTGCTCGGTGACTCCGCGCCGAAATACAGAGCATAAAAAAATGCCTTGACACGTATAGCGTCAAGACTTGCTCCGTCCTCTGTCATGCTATTGATTTCCGCAATTCGCTCATCCAACAATGCGAAGCTTGCCTGCATGTCTTCGATGTAGGCTCGGTATTCTGCAGGGATATCTGCTGGTAATGTGCCACCATAGAAACACAGGTCAAGGATGCTGCTGTTGTGATCAGCGGAACCGCCCAGGATAGAACAGAATGCAGCAATGAGGAGAATGATTGGGGATAGAATCGCTACCAGAACCCAGCCTGCAGCCTTGCGTGTCTTCTCGTTTGAGAGGACACCAATTGCGGCTTTTGCAATGGCAGCAGCAGGAATTGCCATCAGCGACCACCTGCCGATCCAAAGAGCTGCTCCTTATGGGAAGGAGCATGGACCGCCAGCAAATGTCTGTCTGTCCCGCATTTGTAGAGGCAGACTCCTCTCTGGGGGTAACGAATCAGTTCGTATTCCGCTTCCTCCAACTGAAGGTTTTCCATGTAGAACTTTTTATCGATGGCACCTGCATTAAAAATAAATTGATGGGTAGGGATTGCAAAAAGGGGGCGAGTCAACTCTCGGACGCCAGGCTGGTCAAAGTCTTCCAGGTTCTGACTGGCGAGAAATAGGGACGACTCTTTCTTTCTTACTCGTTTCAGGCAGTTCCGGATGTAGGTGACAGCTACCGGATTGGTGAGCCACAAGTACAGCTCATCAATCGCTGCCACTGTATTTCCGGCGCTGAGGAGCTGATCAGACATATATGAGAGCACACTAAACAGCAAGGTGTCCCGAAGGTTTTGCGCGACGCTGTCCAAGCCTTTGACACAGAACACAAGGAAACGCGCAGACGAGATATTCGTATGTCCGTTAAAGAATCGTGCATCCGCACCTTTGCACATAGAGTGGAGGCCCAGCAGCAGATCCCGAAGCATTTCGGGAGGATAGAGTTTCAGAGCTTCCTCGTCTTCATAGTTCTGGTAGGCATCCTCAATGGTGTCATAGAGGTCTGATAAGATAGGATAATCGGTAGGAAGCATACGTGAGAAGTCCGTCTTATCATTGATGCCCCATTTGTGGTAGAGCCGTTCTATCATCAGCTCCAAAGTGTCAATGTGGGGGACATCGAAGTCCTTATAGACACGGAAGATGTCACGAAGGAATGAGATGTGCTGGGCCAAGAGAGTACCGTGGAAGGCAGGAGGCGCGTCTGGATCATCAGGCTCACTACCATCATCCCACCGGCGCGGCTCCAATAAATTGATGCGATGTCTGCCGTCCATGAAGTCCAGAAAGCAACCTCCCAGATTTCTGCAGAGATCCTCCATTTCATGCTCCGAGTCCAGAGAGATGGCACACTTACCTGCCTCCAAGACATTGCACAGTAGGAGCCGGAGCAGATATGTTTTTCCTTGACCGCTGTTGCCAAGTATCAAGGCGCTGGCATTGGTTTTGTCGTCGGCTCGTCGGTCCAGATCCACGATAACATTGGAGCCATATTTGTCCCGGCCCACATAAAAGCCCATCGGATCCGTCTTTCCCGAATAGCTGATTGGGTACAGATTGGCCACGCTGGATGCAGGCAGCACACGTTCAGTAAAGGAGCCAAACGCATTTTGACCAGCAGGATTGGAGGAAAGAAATCCGTCTCTCTGACGTAAGAGTAGAGGATCTGTTCCCAATTTGGAGCGGATGAGAATTGCGTTGACCTCATCGCGCAGGGAGCGGAGCTCTTCCATGGTCGGAGCGGTGAACTCCAAAAAACAGGAACAATGGATGAGGGGTTCGGTTTGCCGTCGAGTTGTTTTGATCAGGGTTTCGACATCCTGGATTTTTTCCTCTGCAGTCACGCTTTGCTTGATGTTACTGAAATTACTGCGCTCCATTCGGTTCTTGTTGGTGGCTGCATGAATAATAGCATCCTCCTCAGCTGTGGTAACTCGCCTGGCGGAAAGGCGCAGGGTGACACCAGCCATTTCGCCAAGTCTACGGAGTAGAGCCAGTTCCTCTGTTGTGGGGGGATAACTTCGAAGTGCAACAACACTGCGATATGTACCACCCAGAATGAAATGGTCCGTATTGAACTTAACTGCAGCCGGTGCGATCAGATCCAGGAACTCCTTGGGCCGGGATACTACGGGTTGTTTCGAGGGTGTGTTTTTCTTCTTCTGTTTTTTCTTCTTAGCCATTTCCGATCACCGCCTTTTCTCCATCCACATCTTGAAAGAAGTCTGTGGTTATATCGTGCTGGTAATAAACGGCCAGCAAGCGTTTTACATCTTGCTCATCGGCTAGGCGGACGTGCAGGCCATGATCACAGATACCTTTCTCCAATTGGCGCAAGGTGCCTTCGCTCATGTCCGACTTCAGATCCCGCCGCAGAATCAAAACAAATTCTCGAGCAGAAGCGGAAGATGACAGGATTTCATCCAGATGACGCATATCCTCAATCAGCAGTTTCCGAATGGCAGGGGTCGTTTCCTCTTCCAGTCTCTTCTGATAAAATTCTTTGTTTCGTTGGAAGGATTCCCTGGAATCGACAACCAAGAGCTCCACAGCGGGCTCTGCCCGCAGGAGGTTGGCAAGCGCCGTTACCCTGGCACGGATTCCCTCGGATGATAGAACGGAAAGGTTATCGGGTCGGATGAGAAAAAAGACCAACTCCGAATTGGAAGTCGTAATTCCATGTGATGCAATACCCTGCATACCCATGAGCTGTCGTGTGGACTGGTGTTGCCGAAGAGCCAATTTTTCTTTGCGAGTCATGGGTCAAGCCTCCATTCGTAGTATTGCTGCTGCAGGATTAGGAAACAGGCGGCCCTCCGTAAAAAGTCCAGGATGCTGGAGCCGTCCACCCGAATAGTTAGGAAGGAGAATAGGACGGTAATCACGAGTGGTATCATCCCGGCCCCCTGACTCAAAGCCAGAACAGAGAGGAGAAAACCAACGCCGATAATACCAATATCCCGCAGTTCCCAAAGCCATAGCATTGGTTTTGCTTTCAGGTTTTCAGGATAGATAAACACATCTTCACCTCCTAGATGTCATTTCGGTCTGAAGAAAACAAAACCCTGCCAATTTCCGGCAGGGCATTGTTGAGTATTTATTCCAACTCATCTGCAAGGGCTCGTTGGATGCAGTCCAAGAAGAATGCGTTCTGCTTGATGTGATTCTTTTCCAGATACGCCTTGAACTGTTCGAACAGGTCTGCCGGAACTTGGAAGGCCACCGTTCTTTTGTTGTCTGCCATACTTGCATTTCCTCCTTTTTCGTACTCATAGAATTGTGTGATCAACCAAGCCATATACTGGCCAAGGGTTTTGCCGGATGCTTCCTGATGTTCCCGTACCTTTGCGTGCAGATCTGATGGGATTGGCGCGCAGAGATTCTTAATATCTTCCGCCATAACCTGACCTCCTTCTTCTGTAATTGCAAAGCAAGCATACCCAAAAGCAAATTAAAAAGCCATTCACAAAAGGAACTAAAAGTAACCTTGAAAGCCAAGCATAAGGCACATAGCGATGCGCTGGATCAGGTATTGCACACATGGAATTGCAACGCTGTTGCCCAAAGCCTTATATCGATTGGAGTCCGACACATTTGGCATATTTGTCCAACCATCCGGGTACCCTTGTAGCCGTTCACATTCCATTGGTGTGAGTCTGCGAATGAGGTATACCATTCCCATCTTTTCAGGTAACTGTTGATAAATTAGATCTGTAGCATCCTTGTACTGGCGCGCACTTTGGGTCCCTACAACTGTATCGCTCTGAAATAGATCGACACGCTGCCGGCGAAACACTGCATGATGATCTGTTGCGGTCAAAGTATAGGATAGATTCGGCTGATATCCAATTCCGTTCCCACCATTATGTGGCTGCCGGTCAATTGCATTTCCTGTAATACAATAGGTTTCCTCTGGTGCTGCAACCAAAGGCAAATTGTTTCCACCAGTTCCAGCCCTTGCAGAGAGAGTAGGTGACACAGCATGTGGACCAGTATAGCGGGCATCAATTCCGTGGTTCTCGTATAGGGCCGGTTCTTGGGGCGAATCAACTACCAAAGGATGATTCAGTAAGCTTGCGGATAAAGTTGGTGAACATTCGACTGGCCCACGGTATCTGGTGTCCTGACCGTGGGCATCAAGAACCAAAGGTTCATGTCCGTGTGTCTGAGCGCGGAGCGTTCCTGTCATCTCTTTGGTTACATCCATTACACGGCCGCCCTGATCATTCAGGCAGAAAACAGTCGGCATACAATTTCCGCTGGCACTACCTTTGAGAGTAGGAGCGATTTCTTCATCGTAGCCAATGCTACCGGCAGTTGCACCAGCCCCTGCGGAGAATCCTGCGGCAAAAATGCATGGGTATCCCTGACCCGCTTGACCTCCACCAGTGCTTAAAGTGGTGTGTTTTTCTTCTGTAATAAAGCAATCGCCGCTTCCTTTTGTTATTAGACCCGATACATGAAGGCTTTCCGGGGGCAATAGGGCGAGGTCGCCGTCTATGCCGCAAGTAAATCTGGCCTCATCCTGCTGGTTATTCACAAAAGGAGTTGGATCCAGAACACCATTTCGTCCTGTGGACATACCGCAGTTGGTTCCAAGTGTGGCAGACACATCGCCCGTTAAATCACCGTTATAACCATCGACCCCAGTAATTTCTCCGTGCAGATTAGTGTCCTCCGGTTTTTGTATCCCAGCCTGAACCCTCAGTGCTGCCGCAAGTGCTGTCGGAAGATCTTTCCCCCTCTCCTCCGCTCGCCGCAGGATACCCATGCAAGCTGTCGGGGATAAATAATATTTGGATGGGACTGTATCCTGCAAAATCTGTGATAAGGAAGATTCGACGACGGCGCTGGGGCACTCCGAGGTATTGAGCGTCCCAAGTGACCCAAGCCACACAGGATCGTACTCCCAGCACGGCCCCAGCATATTCCCAGCGCCCGGTCTCAGGTCTAATAACATGAAGGTATGGTTCTTCAACTTGGAGGAACGATTGGAGGACGATTTTGAAGTCTTCTCCGTTTGCGCTGGAGAATGCTCCTGGGACATTTTCCCACACTCCATATCTTGGCCGAACAAGGATATCTGGCCGTCCTCTTTGCTTATCTGCATATCTCATCTCCTTAATGATGCGGATCTGTTCCAAAAATAGGCCGGAGCGTTCACCGGCTAACCCGGCACGCGCTCCGGCCACGGAAAGATCCTGACACGGAGAGCCACCGCAGATGATATCCACCGGCGGTAACGCTGCTCCATCTAATTGTGTGATGTCTCCGACATGAACCATGTTGGGAAATCTTTTTTGTGTTACTGAGATTGGAAACGCCTCAATTTCGCTGGCCCACAGCGGTTCTATACCACTGCGAACAGCAGCCAAAGGGAATCCACCAATTCCATCAAAGAGGCTGCCCATCGTCAGGACACGGCCTGTGGGTGCTATCATTTTGTTGCCGCCTGTACAAGCGTACGGGTGGTGTTGACAGCTGCTTGAGCTGTGTACACCGCAGACATGATGTTGGCTCTGGTGGTGGTGTCCAGACCAAATGTTCCTGCAATCCTGGGCACTTCGCCAGCAGAAAGCATCAGACCTAATCCCAGCAGAGCATGCTCGCTGAATACCATTAGCCCTGCCACCAATATGGTGGCCTGCAGGAAAGCGGTAAGGCATAAGCCAATCACTTGCTTCATCCACTGGGTAAAACCATCGGTGTATCCTCTAGGGATTGAAAACATATAGAGGCTTCCGACCGCAATCTGAATGAGGAGGATTCCGCCTCTTTTTAGATTTGCGAAAAACACCTTGATCACAGCATAGGCCATCAAAATAATGCAGAAGATCAGCATGAGTGGGTTGGTGCCAATTCCCCAGTGGCCAGCAGCAGCGATCTCCGTTAAGGAAGTAGACTCCATGTTTTCTAAAATTGCCGCGCCAAGATCTCCAATGCCTGAACCGGCTCCGGTGATACCTTGTGCAAAGGTCCCTTGTAGCGCAACGGATAGCGAATACAGGCGTACCGGAACAACGGTAAAAAGGTTAACTGCCAGAAAACCCTTAATGGCATTTAATGCGGCCTGTTGGATATTGCCACGGCCAGAAATATATTCTATTCCGCACTCAAATCCAGAAACGACCAGACTGACGCCATACAGAGCCCAACCGAGTTGAGAGAAGAATAGGACAACTGCTTGTACCCATTCCAATTCAAAAAGTTCCGCGCCCATATTGCCCATCTGGGAAAAAAATGCACCGAGAAAACCAACGATCTGACTGTAAAACCAATCCATAAGAGCATCCATAATAGGATTGGCTACAAAATCCCAAATAAACATTAGGCACTAACACCTCCTCCCACAAAAGGTAACCGCACCCCCTTCCCAATCAGGAGAGGGTGCGGCCTTCGATTCTTAGATACCGATGATGCCCCAGATGTAGTTGGGAGCCAGCAACACGAAGATAAGGCATACAAAGAGGATTGCCGGACCAGTCCATTCGAATTGTCCCCTTGTGCGGTAATCGAAGTACGACATTCCCAGCTTCACAAAGAATGCAATGGCAAGGATCATGCTCAGGGCAGGAAAAACCACATTATCCACGACAGTCTTGATTTGCGTTGCGGCATCATCCCAGGTCTGTTCCACTGCACCGGCCACATCACCGCCAGCTGCAAAAGCGGGGACAGTGAGTAAAATCGCCATAAGGGAAATCACACAAAAGGCACATAAGTATTTTTTCAACTTCATGTTAATCACCCTTTCTTAAAAAATATCGAGCTGGAACCGGTGTGCCTTTCCTCCGAGCTGAAACCAGCTGAAAAGCCTTTGAACCTTTTGTTCTCCTCTGCTCATAGATAGTTCCTCCTCAAAGTGGGAGGGCCGCCCAATTGGGCGACCCTCCTGGATGTAATGGAATTGGATCAATATCCCGTTCTGGGAAGGGGCTCGGAAGGCTTATAAACCTTGGTTACCCAACGGCTGGTTGCCATGATCCACTGTCCGTCATAGACACCGCCCACATCTGCCTGGTTAACGAACTGGGTGCCACCAGTGAGCCAAGAGACTACATTGCAATAGACTCTCGGTGCCTCCACCTGTCGGAAATTGGAGGGCACCACGCCGAAGGACACCATAAACTGGGTCACATACTCGTTGGAAGCCAAACCAAGTGCTGCAGGCGAGGCATCCAGCGTATAGTTCTGCATGGTACTCAGGTTGTCGTACATGGTGCGCCATGTACCGCCGCTCAGGTTGGTCTGGTAGACCACCTTGTAATTTCCAGGCACATTATAGGTGCCAGTGATGATCTTATCCAGCCGTACCGCCTGGGTAGGCAGGGTATCCCTCCAGTAGAAGGAGGTCAGGCTGGTGGTGGAGTTGTTGCCGATGCCAGAAAAGTCGTAGCGAATCTGCTGCCCAGGCATGACCTCCACATATCCGGTCTTTTTAATGCTGACGTTGGTATAGAGGCTCTTATTTGTCATGGCCGTCTTAACGATCTGACCGGCAAACTCGATCTCCACCTCAATGGGAGTCTTGTCCAGGCCATAGAACTCGGCTGCCTGGGCTTCCACAACTTTGTACCGGCCCAGGGGCAGCGGCTTAGAGACTGCCACGCCATTTTTGTCCGTCTTGATGGTATCCACCAGCTTGCCGGTCCGATAGTTGTAGATCTCGAAGACGGTGTTGGGAATGGGGGTTCCGGCAGGCCAGCCGTTCATCGAATTATAATCCGCCGAAGTTTTGGTAATCTGGATCTGTCCGGTGATGGGAGTGTTTTCCCACTCAACCTCGGTGGTCTCACCAGACTTCACATAGACCGTTTTCTTCTGCGTGTCCGGGACATACCCCTCATTTTCCAACTCGCGCAGGTAGTAATGTCCTGCCTCCAAATCCTCAATGTAGACATAGCCACGGTCATCACTGGTGTACTGACCGATGGGGGTATTGCTGCTGTCATAGAGAAGGAAGGTCACCCCGTAGATCCCTTCGCCGGTAGTGCTGTCCGTCTTATGGATCAGGATACCGGACACGGCCTTATTGGTAATCTTGAGCGGCTCTGTCTTTCCGTTCTCCACCTCAAAGTAGTAGGGGGTGCTGTCCAGCTTGAAGCCATCCGCTGCCTCGACCTCCACCGCATAGTAGGCACCGTCTTCCAGGGAAACGAAGACTCGACCGTTTTTGTCCGTGGTGACGGTATCGATCAGTTCATCATCTACCTTACGGATCTCGAATGTGGTGCCAGGAATGCGCTCGGTCTGATCAGCTTCGTTGACCTTGATAATCTCAACCCCGCCGATGGGATCGTTATAAAAAGTCAAGGTCTGCGTATCTGCCGGGTTTACCACCACGGTCTGGGACTGAGTGGCCGGATCAATGGTGTAGCCATCAATGGTTTTCGTTTCCTTTACCACGATCGTGCCGGTCACACCACTGATTCGAATCTCGCCGTTGGCATCTGTGGTATAAAGGCCCTTGCTGGACAGGTGGCCGTTGTCAGCGTCCACATAGCCGCCATCGGCGTAGGTCAGCTCAAACTCCACACCAGCCAGAGGCTTTTTTGTCACGGAATCGAGCTTTCGAATGATCAGAGTGCCCTTCGCCGCATTATAGAAGCGCAAGGTCTGTACCTCGCCGGTCTTAATCTCAATGGACTTGGGAGAAGTGTCCAGCACATAGCCCTCCACTGTTTTGACCTCTCTGGCGGTCACCGTGGTGCCGGGCTCCAAACCGTCAATAACAATGCGGCCATTCTCATCGGTAATGTACTCTCCATTGCTGGAGCCAACGACCGCGCCGGAACTATCTGTGACCAAGAAAGTCACGCCCGCCAGCGGCGTTGTGGTACCCTCGATATACTTTTCGATGACCAATGTGGTACTGGGTGTGTTGGTGAAGTAGAGAGTCTGCGTATCATTGGGGTTGACCTGGACGGTCTGGGTCTTCTTTGCGGGATCAATGCTGTATCCCGGAATGGTTGCGGTTTCGGTCACTACCAGGGTGCCCACAACACCGTCAATCTGGATCTTTCCGTCCTTATCGGTAAAGTAAAGACCGTTGCTGGAGATGTAGCCGTTCTCGTCCGGCACGTACTCACCGGTAGATGTGGTCACCTTAAATGTGACTCCCTCAAGGGGTTTACCAGTAAGCGAGTCCCGCTTATCGATGACCAAGCTTCCGGCCTTAGAGTTCTTGATGACCACTGTCTGTGTATCGCCGTTCTCGCCGATCACCACATTTGTGGTAGGCTGATCGATCACATACCCAGACGGAGCCTTCAGTTCAGAGATTACATAGGCACCTGGGGCCAGATTCGTGATGTGAATTTCACCATTGGAGTCCGTGGTGAAGATGCCATTCTGGGTGAGAGTGGAATCTCCAATGACACCATCCAGCCCAACTTCACATCCTGCTGCCGTAGTCACTCGGAATTCAGCACCAGGAAGAGGTTTGCCGGTGGCGCTATCGCGTTTCTGAATAATGAGCTCTCCATTGGGCTGATTCTTGAAGGTAAGCGAAACAGTGCGCCCCTCCTTGATCTGGATGGTCTGGGACTGGGTGTCAATCAGGAAACCTGCCGGAGCCTTCGTTTCAGTGACGACCACGCTTTTACCGGGAGCCAAGCCCTCGATGCGGATCTCACCGTTCTCGTCCGTGCGGTAGATTCCATTATTGTCCCCGATCAAAGTGCCATCGGCATACATGACCTTAAACTCGGCGTCCTGGAGAGTCACGCTGGGATTGACAGAACAAACCTTGCGAATCAGCAGGTTGCCATCCGGCATATTCTTAAACCGGACGGTGACAACCGACTGTTCTCCGCTGTCGGCCAGATAGACGGTTTCCGAAGACTGGATGATGCTATAGCCGTCCGCAGGGTCCACTTCCTCCAGAATATAGGTGCCGGGTTTGAGGCTGGTCCAAATAGCGGTGCCGTTTCTCCCGGTCACCTTCTGGCCAATAATCGTTCCACCGGTGCCAGATGTCCCGCCAAGGTAACGCAGCTGGAACGTGCAGCCCGGAAGGGCCTCACCAGTGACGCTGTCGTATTTCTCGACGATGATGGCGTTAAGGGGAGTGTTCTGGAAGGTAACGGTTTTCTTTTCTCCGCCATGGAGAATGATCTTCTGAGTTGTGGGCTCTACCATCTGGAACCCAGGAGCAGGCTCTACCTCAGTGATGGTGTATTCGCCGGGATACAGCCGCTTTCCCTGCTCGTGGAGTCGGATCTCGCCGTTAGAATCCGTCAGGAACTCGCCAAAATCAATGGTGGCAGGTGCGTCAGCGGCCTCACCATTGCTGGTATAGGTTACATGGAATCGCGCTCCCTCCACGGGGGCACCAGCAACGCTATCCTCCTTGTAGATGGTGAGTTCAGGGCTTTTGCTGTTCTTGAAAACAAGCTTCTTTTCATCCCCTGCATTCAGAGAGATCGTCTGTACCCGATCTGCGTCTTTATCGGGGAGGAAGTAGGGGGCCGGTACGGACAATTCAGTGACACGGTAAGTACCAGGTGCCACACGGAGGGTAACAGTACCATCCTGGCCGGTGGTGACATCATTCTGGTAATCACCATCAATGGCTTCAATCCGGAAGACGGTGCCGGAAATGGGGGTGGTGGAGTCTGCAGCATCGACTTTAGCGATGGTGAGCTGAGGCTGCTTCAAGTTATCAAAGATCAGCTGCTTCTCATCGCCAGGACCCAGCCAGATCGTCTGGGTAGGTTCCGCAGCCACCACATAGGGGTCAGGTACGGAGATTTCAGTCACTTCATAGCTGTCTACGGGAAGGCCAGTCAAAGTGGACGTGCCGTCTTCACCAGTAGTAACATCCGTGTGGTAGCCGTGATGAATGCCCTTTACTTCAAAGACGGCTCCCGGAACAACCTGTCCGGTCTGGCCATCGCGTTTAAGAATGGTAAGGGTAGGAAGTTCTTCATCTACTGCGGAGACCGAAATCGTGCCGCCACCGTCCACATCTTCCTGATCCACATGGACGGTTACAGGCTCTTCGAGTCGGGCATAGGGAGCCGGTACATAGACTTCAACGAAAGCGTAGAGGCCCTCGGTGATATTGGTAACGGTAATAATTCCAGAGGCATCGGTTTTCTCTGTGGCAATGATCTGCCCATCTTTCAGGACATTGAATACTGCGCCTTCGATGGGCTGGTCGGAGTCGTTTACCTTCAAGAGTTCGAGCTTTACTTTTGCATCGTTCTCGAACACAAGGTCAACATCGCTCTTGCCGTCCCAATAGAACTCCTGCCGGACCTTATCAGGATCTTTGCTGATGGTGTACCCATTGGGAGGGGTGACTTCAGTGGCTACATAAGAGCCGATGGGCATCGTATCCCAGGGTACATCCTGCAGATATCCTCCGACACCAGTGGTGTAGGTGCCGGTAAAGCTGTTATCGACACCCTCGATCTTAATCACAGCACCAGCCAGCCCCTTGCTGGGATCGTCGGAATCCACTTTGCGGATGCTGCCCTCACTGGTGATGACAGGAGTATCAGTAAAGGTAACTGTGACGGTGGTACCGCTCTCGTTGGGGAGAACAACATACTGAGGTCCTGCGTTATCAATTTCGTAGCCCTCCGGAGGGGCCATTTCAGTTACGGAATAAGTGCCCGCATCCAAAGACGACAGCGTATAGGTTCCATCGCTCCCGGTGACAAACTCCTTGGAATAGGTGCCATTGGCGGACTGGATGAGGAACCGAGCACCGGAAAGGCCCTTGCTGGGGTTGGTAGAGTCTACCTTCTTTACGGTAAGCTCGTACTGCTCGCGGGTGATGGTGAGTTCGCCAACGAATACAGCCTGAACATCATTGGCGGGGTGGTAATTGGAGCCGGGACCAGCATATTTGTATTCATATACTGCGCAATCACCCCAAACACCCTCTGCACCGAGGTCGAGAGTGTACTGGGCCCTGTCGCGGAAAGACCAGCCATCCAGTTCCTCATCAATGCTGGTGTAGTTGGTGTGTTTGAGGTTGTTGAAAACATACATCAATTCTTCCGCGCAGGCGACCACAGGATCAGAGAGCAGACCGGCCTTATACCGCCAAACTACTGCCTGCACCCATGCATTCATAGTCCAGGTATAGTCGGAGCCCCATACTTCATCCAGGCCCAGTGCTTGTGCCCGGTCAGTGAAAATACCTTTGGTATGACAATAGAAATATGCCATCATAATTTTCACTGTGGAGTCGTTGATTTCTTTGGGGCTGTTCCACTCATGACCTTCCAAAGACCAGCCCATGCCTTTGCCTTTTTCGGAGCAAAAGCCCATGACGCTGTCGCCGTTGAAATCAAACTGCATCTGGTGCATATAGCAAATCCCTAATGCGGGAGAGTCATAGTGGACCCCGTTGTAGGTGCAGTCCTCCAACTTAATGGTGTTGGGGCTGGCAGCCAGCGCACTGGCAGGGAACAGGCCCACAATACACAGAACAGCGAGCAGCAAGGACATCATGCGAATATATACGGAATGCGTTTTCATCTTCATTTTTTGTCCTTTCTTCGAAAAAAGAAAGGGCCGCAGGGATGGAGCATTCCAGTCAAAACAGACTGTCGGGTCCTGTATCCCTACGGCCTGTTGCTTTTCTCGATATTATTTTTTGCGGTTATTCTTCTTGAACTTGGAAAATAGGCAGATATGCTATTGCATTACATCATTTTACTCACCTTCTTTCTTGTATAGGCACAAAAAAACGACCCCTCCAGTTTTGGAGGGGCCACACTCTACATGGATTTATCCGTAGGGATTATTGGTATTAGGCTTTCCGAGAAACAGATAGCAGTACGTAACGCCATTGTCCTTGGTTACACCTACACCAAGACTTGTTGCGTCTGGATCCGTCATGGTTTGGAAGTGACCAGGAGACTTTTCCCAGTTATCCACTGCGCGCTGTGCAATATCTGCTATTGCCGCACCAGTGAATACGGTGAGATTTGAGCCGAAGCCATAGGGATATCCAGATGCCGCCACCGCTTCACACTCTTCTTTCGTGTGATGCCAGGTAAACTTTTGATCGCTGCAGTTCTGCGCTGCTGCCATCAGGCGCTGATCGATAGTCAGTTCCTGGAGACCATTCTCGCGTCGTACCTCGTTCACGAGGACGGCGATCTCTTCTCTCACCTCCTCAAGCGTGGAGGATGCTTCCGGTGCTTTTCCAGTGTAAGGAGCATCACTGTCCATGTACACCGCTCCGTCCCAATACACATTGAACCCGACCATCTTGCCCACATCTGCAAGTTTGACATAGTTGTTGCCGTTTATGATATATGCTTCCATCTGAACTTTTTCCCCATCCAGGAAGAACTGGTGGGAGCTGCGAACTGCAGTGAATAGTTCTTCAGCGGCGTGTGCTGTGGGGAATGCCAGAAACGCGCCGATTACGATACCTGCCGCTACCAGGGCCAGATTCTTTTTTGCCTTCATATTCATTCCTCCTTTGCATTATGTGGATCTTTGCAAGCACACAATATCCAAGAAGGAGGTAGAAGTCAAGCAGAATCTTCCGTGTGGGCAGAGAACAAATGGCGGCTCAGCAGATCAGTTTACACAGCAGTCGCCTGGACGCACCAGCGGTAAGCACTCTGATTCATTACGCAGGTGTACAACACGATCCGGTCCTCGCCAGTAGGCGTCATGGCGCTGCGGTCCGTTTCGCTGACCTTACTGACGGAGGTAACTTTATAGGTGCGGGTGCCCAGCTTAGTGGTCAGGGTGATCTTATCCCCGATCTCCAGGGTATGGATCTTGCCGAAATGGTTGTTGACACCCCGATTGTGGCCAGCCAGGGCAACAGTGCCGTCCCAGATACTCGTGTCTGTGAAGTGGCCTGCTCCCTTGGCCAGTGTGCTGCTCCCGGTGCCCTGATAGATCTTCACACTGAGGCCAATGGCGGAGATTTTCAGAGTTCCCAGATAACCACCAGAATAGTAGAGATCATCGGTCACATAGGTATAACCGCCAGATGTACTGGATCCGCCAGAACTGCCAGAGCTGGTATTGCCTGTGTTTTCGCCAGACGTAGGCGGGAATACGATGGGCATATTGCCGCCGGAGATAGTACCAACCGCCATGCCGCCAGGGGCCAAGTTGGAGGTAAGATAGGTACCTGTTCCAAGGGCATCTGCGCTGGGGCTGCCAAAGGAAGGCGGGATCAGGGCTGCGTTTTTGCTCACATCCTCATTCTTCATTGCCCCACCATCAACCGTTTGGACTACCTCGATAGAAGTAGGATCCCCATAATCCGGATTACCAGGGGCGTCAATGCTGTAGTCTAAGGCGCTGGCAGGCAAGGCCAATGCTGCAGACAGGCAAAGCGTCAGGCAAGTGGAAATTACTCGTTTCATTCGCTCTCCTCCTCCGTTGTCTCGTGGCGACGCTTCATAAATAGAGCGGCACCTGTTCCTGCACCGACTAGGGCTACGATACCGAAGGGGACTGCAATGGCCAACCAATTAAACTGGGCGGGCCCAGTGCTTTCATCCTCCGTTGGCAGAATAGGCTCCAGCGGTGTTCCTTCAAAAATAGCCACATAGCGCACCTTATTCAGGGCGATGCGGCTGACGGTTCCGGTATAGTCCGCAGTCACGGTATAACCTTTCACATAGGAGCTGGTCGCAGTTCCGGTATAGGTGGCGACAGCGGTGAAACGGTCACCAACGGCATATCCATCCATGTTTGCGGTATTGTCTGTCTGCCAATTGACCGTTTGAAGCGTCAGAGTCCGGCCATCCTCTTCGATAGTCTTGGGGATGTACTGGGTATCCTGACCAGCCAGATTGGGGTAGGAGCGTGTGGCAGAGACTTCCTTGGTGGAGCTGCCATACCCAGCAACCTCCACCCGGACTGTGGACAGGTCCAGGCTCAGAATCCCGGTCAGACCGTCATCCGTAACGAATTCCTTTTCGGCGGGCAGCAGCGCCAGCACAGACTCCATATCCTTATTCTTGCTGGGCAAGGAGACCGTTTCAGTGTGCTGCCGACTTTCGTTTTCGGGAAGCTCCTGTTTGAGCAGATCCGTCAGGGTATAGTGGAAGCCATCCTGCTCGAAATCAGAGCGGGGAATCCCTGCGGGGTCATCCTCCGGCCCCAGGTCATAGATTTTTTTCAGTTCTGTGCCGTCCTCGCTGCGGCTGATAGAAGTAGGGTAACATACCTGGGCTGCAGTAGCCGCACTCCCAAGATCCGCTGCCAGTGCTGCGGGGCAGAGCGCCATTGTCAGTGTCAGAACCAGGACGCAAAGGGTCATTACTCGTTTCATGAACATTACCTCCTTACATTGCCATGGTGGGGCCGTTTTCCTCTTGACCCTCGGGGGCTGGGGACTTCTGAGCCTCCTGAACCTGTGCCTGCTCATAGGCCTCCAGGACCTTCTGATCAAACTGCTGCTTGAAATCTTTGGTGCAGGGATAGCAGATGTCTCGATACTCACCCTTTACCTTTCTGCTGGGCATGGAAACGAAAAG
The DNA here is from genome assembly GCF_018784545.1 of Pseudoflavonifractor sp. MCC625. NCBI lineage: Bacteria > Bacillati > Bacillota > Clostridia > Eubacteriales > Oscillospiraceae > Pseudoflavonifractor > Pseudoflavonifractor sp. MCC625. Next base: position 36,861 of record NZ_WQOJ01000009.1, read on the forward strand.
CCCATTTTTCCCTTCCATGATCCGTACATCCCGCACGGCAAAACAGCCGTTCAGCGTAACCGAAGCGATTGCTGCCACGGGGCCGTCCCCTCGATAGGGAAAGATCCTCACATCCATCTCCATAGGGGACACTGCTGCTTTCATGTCGTTCTTCATGTCTTCATTCCTCCTGAATTTGATGAATTTTGGTTAAGCCGCTCTAAAGTGCGGCGGACCAACAGGTCATACTCCCAGGGCTCAACTTCCAGAGATACAAAAGCGCCGCCCTCCGTCAGACCATCCGCCATAAACTTAAGAATCAGCGGATGCTTCGAAGCGCAGCGTTTCCATTCTCTCAAGGGGATCCATCCTGTACCGGCGCGATACGCCAGCGTAATGGCGGATTCCTTTGCCCGGTTTGCATTCAGCCAGAGATATTTATCCTTTAATTTTGAAGATAAGGAGTCACCTTTTGGAATTGGTACAATCGCATCAGGATGGAGGACATACCGAAGCCGCAAGGCGGAAATACATGCCTGTGTTGCAGTATTGACCTCTTCCACATCGGCCCAGAGCGGAAACTGCTTGTAGTCAGAGGCCAGGATGTCTTCGCCTTCTCTGTCATATTCAAAGAGCGGGACACATCGAGCGATCTCCAGACAATGCACTCCATCCGTCAGCCCAAGAGATTTTACTCCCGTAGCAGGCAGACTCGCATAATGCGTTAACGCATCATCCAAAGATAGAAAATGGGACATCCGCCACCCGACCACGCCTTTCGGATCATGTCCCAGACGAAGATCATCCACCGTGTAATAACTCAAATTCATAATTCCTCCTTTTCACTCCATCTTCATGCCTTCCATGTTGTGATCAACATTCTGGCCTGTCAGCTCGTTCAGTTTTTCCTCAGCCCACTCCGGCAGAAGATTCTCCTGCAGGACTCCGATGAAGTCTAATCGGTTCCATCTGGTATGTTCTCCATCTCCCAGGCAGGTACAGCGGATAGAACGACCGATGGCATGGGGACTGCACCCAAATCCATCATGGGCATACCAAAGCTGATTTTCCTGTGTCCAGCAGGATTCTCTCAGAGTGTCCGGACTCAGTACCAGCACCTTTCCTGTGTAATCTAAATCCTCCCATGAATTGGGTTCGCAGTGTTCTGGGCCGAAGAGGTTAAGCTTCTGATAGGCCTCCCGTACTTGGTTCACAAAACCATTCACAACCTCGGAGTGTGAGTTAACAATAAACTCCACCTCGTGGCCCATATCTTCCGGAATGAAGGTGCGCTGTGCCCAACTTCTGTTGTCGGGGCGGAATCGGTCATCGCCACTCTTTTCCTGGATGGTGTTTGCCAGCACCCAGTTCACCCGCTTGAAACCGAACTCCTCCAACACCTCTTTGGCGCAGTACTCTTTGAGATGCACGCCATCAAAGCCTTGGCGGATACTATCCTCAATCGCTTTTTTACAGGCGATGTTGGCCTGATGGCTGGCCCGCCATAGGGCTATCTGCCCGCTGCGCCTGGCTGCGTCCAGACCGTCTGTGTAGAGGTAGGTATCATTCCTCATCTGCTTCGTCCTCCACCGCCAGAAGCAGACGCAGACCGTCCGGGTTGGCTCCGCACTCCAGAAGATCATCCAGCAGCTCCTCATCCACGGTCTCGAGAGGGTCGGGGATATCCAGGACATCGACGATTTCATTGCTGGCATCCACCAGCTGGAGAATCAAGGAGTCGATCACCTCGTAGAGATGGGTGATAGTGGTGATGGCCTGCCGCGCCGTGATGTCCTCCCGGCTGATCAGGATACTGCCTGCATCTGCCTGGATAGTCAGCTGCTCCGCGTCAGCCAATTCAGCCATCTGCATGGCGGGGAAAGGAATTTTCTGGTTTCTGTTCTCGGGATTACGATGTAATACAAACTTCATTTCAAATTACCTCCTAGTCTGCTTTTAAGATTCTGCGAGGCCGGTGCAGGATGACGGGTTCCCACATGGCCTCAGTTGCCTGCCCAAAGATATCAAGTTGCTTATTCAGGTAGGGGCTGGGATCGTAGTTGGTGATGATCAACTCCCTGAAGGTGGAACCTTCGGTCTGTGACAGCGGATTGGTTCGTTTCAAGGAGATGATGAAAAAATCATCTTTGTACAGATCAATGATCCGGTCATCATAGCCGTAGGAGATGATCACATACCCTTTACATGAACGTGCCCTGTCGTGAAGGATGATGTGGTGTTCCGGAAGGAATCGCACATCATAGACCTTTTCTGTCAGCATATAGGGTGGATCTGCATAGATGATTCCGTCCGGACGGTCCTCCTTGGGGATCAGCACAAGGGCATCCTGATGTTCCAGGAAAATGCTGTCCATTCGTCTTGAAACCTGGGGAAGTTTATCCACGATTGCCTGCGGGTCCACAGTTTTAATGCCAACAGAATTTCCTGTCCCACTGAAGCTGCCGTAAGTGGTGAACAGAAAAGCCGCTGCCCGCCGAACATCAAAAAGTTTTGCGTTGCCATCCAGGATCGTGAGCAGTTCGCGGATCTCTTCTTCGGTAAAACAAGTGGACTCCGCTACAACTCGTTTCTCCTCCTCAATATGCCGATAGAAGTCCGGCTCATGAGCGGCCATATCGCGGTAGAAGGCGAAGGGTGTCCTGCCATGCACCGGCAGAAACTTCAGTTCTTTGGCCAGTGAGAACGATTTTTCTTTGACGCAGCAAAACACATTGAACAAATCGTCGTTCAGGTCGTTATAAATGTCCAACCGGCCCTTCTTTGGCTGCAGACCTAAGATGACGGCACCGCTTCCACCGAACACCTCTGTAAACTGTTTCACATGGGGCGGTATCAGCTGGTGGATGTAGGGAACAAGTTTCTCTTTGTTCCCCATCCACGGAAAGAAGGGCTTAGCCATTAGCAGCACCGTCCCTTTCCGAGTAACCATCAAGGCACCCTCGCATACTGCGGATATCTTCCATCAGGCCATCCGCCATCCCCTGGAGAAAATCCATGCTGTCACAGAGTTCCGCAGCGGTGGCGGCATAGTAATAGCCGTACTGGTCACTAGCGATGGGGTTCTTTTTCTTTCGCAGTCGTTTTACCAACTTTTGAAGATCCTTAACATTGATCCCCAGTGTCCGAGCCAACTCCCTGCCGCTTTTCCGGTTTTCACGGCCATGACAGGAACTTTTCAAATAGTCCAACAACTTGTCATCTCTCATAAATGCCTCCTTTTCCGGACACGTTTTACCGAAAAAGGGCGCAAAAAAGAAGGGGCCGTTTTGTCCCTTTCGGAAAAACGGCCCCTAATTTGGTGTGAGATTGTTACATGGTCATCTCCGGTTCATGTTCTGGCTGGCTGTATTCGTAGATGACCTCTTGCCCATTCCTGGCTGCATAGCCATGGTCTGTTGTGGACAGGCCATATTTTGCCATATGATGCTGGGCGTAGGCTACAGAGTCAAAGCACTGGTTGAGCAGCGGATCCTGGCCAAGTACACCCTCCTTTCGGGCCAAGTCCATGCCATACTGCGCAAGATCAACCCCGCGGGGAATATATTCGTAGCAATGGAGGTTTTGGGCGAGATCCAGTGCCAAATCCAGGCGGTGACAGTCTTCCAACTCCATGACACACATCCATTTTTCCAACCAGTGGGGTTCTCCCTGCCCCTGTTCCGCCCAGACATAGCCGAAGTCAATGGCGTGGCGAACCAATTCTCCTGCGGAGTCATATTGGTTGAGGATGTCGGTAATCTGGGGCAGAGCGCAGTCCACATCCACCGCCATGCACTGATCCAGTGTTTCTGCTTGCAAGGCATCCAGCCCGAGAAGCAGTTCATCCGGATGGACTGCATCCATGTACTCTCCTGTGTCGGGGAATCCAATCCAGACACCCTCCATATTGTTTCTGCTTACCAGTTTGATCCGAATTGCATACTCACCGGTGTTAGGCAGCGGCATATTGGGATTTACCTCCGGCAAGGGACGATCGGGGTTCAGCCGCTCTACATAGTGGTTCTCAACAAAACTGCCTGAACCATGTTCCCGATAGGCTGCCCCAACAATTTCCGGGTCAAGGTAGCCCCGTGCCGCGTGTGTGGGGGTGTGAATATGCTCCATGACGAATCGTCCCAGTAGCACATCGTCCTCTGCTCCATAGAGGAGCTGGTAGTGATCCAATCCCTGAAGAATTTGGATGGTCGTCTGAATGTCCCTTGGTGATTCAATCTGCATGGCACCTCGGAAGAGCAGTTCTTCCTTTGCTGTCATGCTTTCCAACCGTTGTTCCAGCCAATCATGTTCCGATTTGCCCATCTCCAGCCCCTCCAAAAGAGGGGCAAGGCGGTGTTTCATGGACTCATCACCTCCATCTGCGGCCCACAATGGGACTGCGAGTAACTCACATCCAGGTCGGTGTGCTGTACCACATAGCCTTCGGAGGTGAAGACTCCGCCCTCCTCCATTCTGGCCTTTCGGCCAATGGCTGCATAGTCCAGAACCTCATACACCTCTTCCGGCAGGCCGGGCGGAATTACCGGGAAATCATTGTCCACATAGAAGTGTCCCAGCTGCTCGTCATTACCAACTCCTGGAGCAACATGACAGCAATCCGCACTGTTGGCCAGGTCGACCAGCCGACACAATGGCAGTTCCGTCATTCCTTTATCCAGATCCATGCGGACAAGGCCCTCGAAGGCCGCTTCCTGGACAGGTTCCAAGGAGGCCAGTTTCTCAGCCAGCAGATTCAACTCTGTCAGATCCATATCCTCTGGCAAATGCTCCTCAAGGTATTCCCGCCCACAGAAGTCCGATACTTCGGTATAGAGGGGGGAGCCGGTGTTCAGTTCCAGCTGGAGTGCATCCAGTTTTTCCTGTTCCATAGGCAGTTCTACCAACCGGTGAGCTGTACTGTCCATTTCCAAAGGACTTACATATACGGTGAATCCTTTATTCAAGCGTCATTCCTCCCGTCTCCTGGTTCTGATGTTCTTCATACCACTTGGGATCCGCACCAGGTACATCCCAACCGCACATGCTGCCAGTGAGCATCGCCTGTTCCTGTGCCGGTGTAATGCCCCGACGCTGGTTGTTATAGTCCGCCAGGTAGCGGTTCTGGGCCCTGTCGCCGGTACTCCAGTCGCTGGGGTAGTAGCCGCTCTCACCTTTTTTGATGCAGATAAGTGTTCCTTCACCGGGAAGCACAGACCAGCACATATCCGGCAGGCGGGTGAGAGAATCGGGGGAGAACTTTTCTTCCTCGGTCTGGATTGTCCAGTTGCTGGAGTTCCAGAGACTCACATAAAGTTCCCCCTCTTCCAGATCGATGGCCCGCTGCTCAAATCCCTCGCCCCAACCGTCCGACGCCTGACCTGAAATGTAATCAGCCAGGGCCTCTTTTTCCTCCGGCAGAAGGTCACCCACTACCTTGCATTCCGCTACGCACCACAGCTGCCCATCGCGGCTTTCTGCGTCAAACACGATGGACTGAACTTTTTCATTTACCCCATCCTGTTTATCATACCAGCGCATAAGGCCGCGACTTTTTTCCTCCGGCACCTGGTTTTCCAGAAGCGCCTCGTGAATGCACGACTGATAGTCTCGCAGATCACGACCATTCAAATCGTTGCCGTACTCCTCCAGATCTCCCCAGCTGTCACGACCGTAAAGTTGAGCGGTGAGAGGCATGTAGAATTTCAGAGTCTGGGGTTCCGGTAACAGAACGCGGAATCGGTCTTCGCCAATCCGGAGGGCAAGGCCACTGCCGTTGTCCCAACTGATATGAAACTGTGCGTCATCATCGATATATTTGAGCGTCCCCATACTTCCAGGGGACAGTGCGTAGGGATCATCTTTCATTTCCGTCAATCGAATGCGAGACCCCTTGGGATATTGCTCCCGGAGAAAGTCCAGCCACTCTTTTTGTATTTGCATCTTGCACCTCCTACATGGTCATGCCCTGATCTTGGGACATATCCTCCAATTCCTGATGGAGTTGTTCTACTGCCTCGAAAATCGTTGGATCGTTCTTGAAACTCTCCAGTTTCTGATAGTCACCGAAAAATGTCTGCTCCCCGTCCACCATTCGGACAAAGTCGACTGTTGCGAAGTCATCCTTGGTGACACCAAGCCGTTTCTCAGGATGGTCGCTGTTCTGATAGAGCTCGACCGCTTCGTCCAGGGTAAGGTTACGGTGGAGCTGCTCCTGCGGGGTGTTACAATCAGTCATCACAAACCACGCATAGGAATGGGGGAGGGACGGGTCTGCCACATCTTGAAGGGCTTGCAACCCTTTCTCGGTCAAGCCGTAGTTACAGGTTCGTCGAGGATTTTCCTCGCCCGCAAAATCCAACAGAATATCATCCACTGCTTTCTTGATCTCTGGATCTTCAGAAAGCGTTTCGTGCTTGAATCCGGTCGTATTGCGGAGTGGAAGTTCTTCTTTGATAGTTTGAAGATACTGATGTGGGTCTGTGAACTCCTGAGCCGTCCCATCTGCAAAGGTCACTCGCCCCACTATCTTGTCCTTTTGGGCCATTTCCTGCTGCCGCTTATCATAGCAGTATAGGTAGCCCTGATAATCACCCGGAGTGGGGGTACAGCGGAGACAGTAGCGGTAGTGGTCTGTTTCTGCCACATATCCAAAACTTCTGCTGTCCTCTGTGATGGTCCCGCCGTTTTTGTGACAGTAGTTGCTCATGGAGGCCAGATCTTTTAGCGGCCCGTTTGCTCGTAAGGTGTCAACGATAGCTTGGAGTTCTTCCTTGAATTCCAAAGTATTGAATCGATCCTCGTTGTGAGGCCACCAGGTATGCCAAAATTCCTTGCCACCAGAACCAAAGTCCATGCGGATGTGACCAACTGTGCCCAGAGCTTCATCCTGTTTCTGGTCCAGTTCTGAATAGAAAAGGCCCGCCTCCTCAATGGAAGCGGGCCTCAGCTGAACACCGTTTTCACATTTTTTCGTAGGTTTCTGTTTCATGGTTTTTCACCTCCTTCGTTTGGTAAGTACACAACATACCACAGTTTAGAGAGATTAGCCATGGTCAAAAACATTTTTATAAGAGAAGTGAAAATAGCCTACAACAGCAGCTCCCAGTACGGCCAGCAAAGCCACCGAGATCATGAGTTTCTTTTTCATTTGCATTCCTCCTAATCCATCAGGTGATGCTGTTCAGTATTCTTTACTTTAAGCAATATATAAGCCATCAGTTATACCAAGAGAAAATTGACTGCCCGAGTCATTATGAAAGGTATTCCATCTCTAACGTATGTGTTTCCTCAGAAAAAGGGCTGCTGCATCGGCGGATCAGGCCGAACTCGGTTCGCCGGACTCCTTCCTCTGCCATAATGTCCTCGCCCAGCTTCTCAAAATCCATATACCCGTCGATGGTATCGATTAGCTCGTCATCAGCGCCAATGCGCCGAAGGACGGTTTGGCCATATTCATAGGTGTCCTCCGTGATACGCTCATAGTCGTCCAGATTCATGGCATATCGAAGAGCATCCTGCATGGTTTCCGGCTGCTCCACAGAAAGAACCGACAGGTATTTCATCAGCTCGCTGTCTTCAAGCTGCATCCCCTCGATTGCCCAAGCCAATTCGTTTGCATCTTCCACGCATACTCCCGTGGTGGGAATATACTCGTTCAAATTGGGAACAGCAAAAGAAACCTTGGTAATTGCGGCCTCTGCAAAACAATCGATCCCCAGCAACTTTTTTACTCGCTCCAATTCCTCCTTCAATGCCGGAAGCGATACACTCGCCTGCGCTTGGGAGGAGGAGAGGTCAAGCCGGATCTTTGCCGCCTTCTCTCTGACGGGTTCGGCATCCTGCTTGAGAAGCACATAGCCAGCATGGGTATACGCACCACCATGCTCGGCATAGTACTCCGCACCGATTTTCTTCGCGAAGTCCAGGTAGGGCCAGGCCGCTTCGGGGAACCTGGGATCGCCCTGAATCTGGCCGGCAACAGCGACATACCGGCCAAGCGTCACATCCGAATTGACATTAGGGATGAGAATGTAGTCCGATACCTGTTCCGCCACACGGATCATATCGTTCAGATCATTGATGCTGTTGCCATCCAAGGCGCCGGCATAGATGCTCCGTTCACGAGAGTCCATTTTGGCAATGATGCTCGAAAGCAGATTCAGCTGTGCAAGCTGCGTTCTGGAATCAGGGTCGAGTCCGCCGAGATATGACGGCAGGTTGGCAATCACACTTTTGATCTCAACGATCTCTGTTTTTCCTGTTCTGTTAGCTTGTTCAAGCTGGCTGTACGCTTCTGTCATAGCGCCATGAGATGCGGGCAAATTGAGCGGGACAATGACAGAACTCCCGCTGCGGCTCATAAAGAGTTGGATCATGTCATCCCTCCCATCTGAAAGTCCTGCTCCCGCTGATAGGACTCTGCCGGGTCGTCTGCCATCAGTTCCTCCAGACTTACTGTACCGACATAGGCGATGTAGCCGCGGTCGGTAAACACGCCCGACTGATAGCCCATGTGTTGCAGGCCATACCGCTCGTAGTCATAAAACTCGTCCAGATTGGGGTCATACTCAAAATGGCCGGATCTCTGAATCATGTATTTCCCATATTCCTCGGGGGTGTGGGCGCCGGGGGCGAATTCAAACAGATCCAGGTTTTCCGCCAAGCGGCGGATCTGGCTGGCGCATTCCGGTTTAGCCATACTTACTGCTGCTCCCAGCTTTCTGCGGTCGTCACACGAGAGTTTATCTGCGACCAGCGCCAGCTCATTGAGCTCGTAGATGTTGTCGCACCGGAAGTCCAGTGCTACATCCACTTCCTCCGGGAATGAACTGTCTGCCATAAAAAGGCGCATATCCTTTGGGTCAGCAATGCCGGAACGCTGCATGGCGCGCTCAATTTGTCCTTTTGAGGCAGGGAGATAGATCCAGGTCACATTCCTGCTGTTCTCCGGCTCCCACCGGGAGGATATCCCGACAACGGTCATATCGGCCTCATAGTGATAGCAGGGCAGGTGCTTCCCATCATAGAGCTGTGAAAGCTGCATGCCGTTGTCATAGACCACTCCGTAGCGGGTGATAGTCCCCTCATTGTCCTCAATCAACAGGACAGCGGTTTCCACTCCGTCCAGCTGTTCCAGTTCTTCCATGCTGGCACACCCGCCATGGATGTTCATGTAGTGATCACGGCCAACCTCTTTCAAATTTGTGAAGTCCGTGATCACCGTCGCCTGCTGGCAGCAGAAGGTCAGGTTGATGAGATCCTTCATGCTGGTGAGATGCAGTTTTTCAACCATCGCCTGAAATTGCGAAAACTCGCCCACAGTAAAGCTGTCCAGCCGCTTGGCCAGATAGTCCAGCTCGTCCAGGTTGACCTTGGTGCTCACCAGCCGATTCAGCACGGGCCATGCGCTGTCGAGGGAGTCCACCCGGCAGTCAGCTTCAGAGGCATCGCCGATCTCCAGTGCCTCCAACAGCGCAACGCAGTGGTCGTATTGATTTCTGGGAATGGGAAGAGGAATCGTCGCAACACCGTATTCCGGGTGGTCGGCGTTGCTCAGAACTGCTTCCATCATCACATTGCATCACCTTACTTTCCTTCAAAATTCAAAATCGCATCTCCGTACTTGGCCAGAAGCAGAGTGCAGACAATCAGGTGGAACGCCTCATCTGTGACCAATTCGGGGGATGCGAGATCGGCAAGAGTGATATTGTGGCTGCCGGTGGAGATGGCTTTGGCCGCCTGGTAAACACTGTACAGTTCCGGCTGGATGCCGGAAAGCTGGACGGACTGGAAGTCAAATCCGCGGGCATCAAACTTCCAGATCATCCTGCGCCAGATATCCTCATACGCCGTGAGGAGAAACAGCGCGGCCAGATTACGGCCTGACATTCGATAGTAGCGCTCGCGCCAGTGCTGCCAGCGCTCACGATGGCACTCATTCAGAAAAAAGCTGATGGAGCAGCAAGTGAAATTCCTCTCTAAGCGGGCCAGAAGCTGTACCCCCGCTTCAGGGAAGAAGCAATCCCTGACGAACTCATTGAGATTCAGTGTGCCGGCCGCGATCCGTTCATCCAGGCAAATGCACAGTTTCAGCGGACAAGGCTGATTGCGCCTGAAGTTTATACAGTATGGGCACTCCGTGTCCTCGCTGCTGTATTGGAAACCGGGAGAATACCGGCCGTGACCTCTGGCCTTGAAATTGGGCGGGGTCATCATCTGCTGTTCCAGCTGGCACAGCGGCGTATCTCGCATGAAATAGCGTGTCATAAGGTCATGTTCATCCCTTCCTGCTTGATTTCGCCATTGTCTTCTCTGATATCCGCATTCTCCTCCATGTCGTTCTTCTGACCGAGGACAAGGTATTCGCCCGGATAAAGTTCCATTTCGTAAAGCACGCTGCCATCACTGCTTCTGCGGTCAAGGACCTTGATGGTCGTGCCCTCAAATAAATAGTTGGATGCCTTTTCGAAATCAGAGCGGAATCCCTTCCCGTAATTACAGGTCGAATATTGATGAGTTGGCTGATCCTTGACCACGGAATAGTAAGCGTTGGTCTGAACCTCAGTCACCACCCGTACAAGCCCGACCAGGGCAGGGTGCTTGCTATGGCTGGTTGCCACCAACTCTGTCCCGGGGCGGATACAGCGTTTCAACTCAGCCAGATTTTTGATGCGCAGCGGCGCTTTTTGTTCGTTCTTTTGCTCCAATCTTCAATCCTCCTGTCTGGTTTGAGGCAATAAAAAAGCGCCGGAGTCTTATTTCCAAAACTCCGGCGCCTGAATATTACAAGATCGGTTCTTGGTTGTAGGGTTCCATGGGGTGCTGCTCCTGCTCTCTTATGCGCTCCAGAGTATCGGGAGCTGCAATGGCAATCTGCTCCTGAACACTCCGGATGCACTTTTCCTGCTCGGCAGTCAAGTCAAAACCAGCGTCCAAGGTGTCAGAGCAGCACCGGTAGATTTCAACAAGCTGCTCCTGATTGAAAATTTGCTGTTTGGAAATGAGGCCAGCGCGGATGGCGAAGTCCTGCTTGGCACCTACATAGTTTTCCTGAAAGTAATTGCCCTGGTTGAGACCTGTGCGGTCGAAGCTCCAGCCCCATGTGACGAATTGGACGCCAAGCCGGGTGGGATGGGCAGCCAGCACGGCTCCGTTGAAGTCAGCCAGCAGGCGGTAGTCACCGGTCAGGCTTTGGGCTTGCAGGGGCGGAGCCTGTTCCAGCAGCGTCATGTACTCACGCACGGTACAGGCCAGATCGGTGGCTCGCTCACAGGCTCGTTCCCGTTCCGGCGTCGCTACATCCTCCTGCCAGTAGCGAACGCCTCCGTCCGCTGTAATCCGGCAGAGGGGGAGACCATCCCACTCCACAGGAAGCAATTCGTCCTGCTCAGGCTGGGAGGTGAAACCCTCCCGCGTGAGCGCAATATGTAGTTCTTCAAAATACTGTTTTCGATCCAAGTTAATTTCCTCCTGTGCGTAATGCCCTTTGGGCTCTCATTTTGATTTTATCTGAAAAGAAAAAAGGCCGTCACCTTAAAAAAGTGACGGCCAAGATGTGTGGAATAGAAAAGTGGTTTGTACTACATTTTAGCACAAACCACTTTGTTCACAAAAATTTAACAAAATAATTTTCGAAGAAACAGAAATTTTTCCGTGTTGCTCACTCAAAATTGGGCGCAAAAGCCCTCAGTTTTAGTTCAAGTCCTCACCGCACGTGGAAGAGGTGGGAAGATATCTTTTTTTCGTGCAGTCAAAAATGGACGCGAAAAAACCCCGAAACCGTTGCGGCTTCGGGGTTTTCCGGTGCGATATCTTTTTTGGTCGCACAATGTGGTTGCGGGAGTAGGATTTGAACCTACGACCTCCGGGTTATGAGCCCGACGAGCTACCAAGCTGCTCTATCCCGCGATATGGTGCCGGAGACCGGGATCGAACCGGCACGGGATTTGAGTCCCACAGGATTTTAAGTCCCGGGCGTCTGCCAATTCCGCCACTCCGGCGTTCCAGTCTCGTGCACTTCCTGAGTGCTCAATTAGAATACCACACCCATCTGTGGATGTCAAGCTTTTTTTCCAACTTTTTTTCCGCCCCCCTTAGACACATTTTGAAACCGGAAACGCATATACTGGTCTGTACGTCCCATGGACGCCCGATTCCAGACCCAGAGAAAGGAGGAGCCCTCATGCCCGATCCCGATCCCCGCCCCGTTCCGCCTGCCGCCCCGCCCAGGGAGGATGTGGACGATCTCATCTTCCGTACCGAGCCCACCGGGCCGGACTGGCTGGTCAGCCAGCGCTGAATAAGGTACTCTTTTTGCGGATTATTCACAGTTTTACTTTACATCTCGCTGTTTCTTGTATATAATAGGAAAGCTAAACCATCATCAAATAGTGAGAGTGTGTATCATGCTTCAATTTGACGAATATAAGGTAAAACTGAATAACATCGTGCCCGACCTGGACGATCTGGACCAGGCCCTGGGGCTGGAGGCCGCCGCCCGTGAGGTGGAGATGCTCGAGTCGGAGAGCGCCTCCGACGGTTTCTGGAACAACCTGGAGAAGGCCCAGAAGGTCCAGCAGCGCATCTCTCAGCTCAAGAGCAAGCTGGAGGGCCAGGAGCGCCGCCGGAATGAGTGGTCCGACCTGATGACCCTGTGCGAGATGGGCAATGAGGAGGAGGACGACTCCCTCCTGCCCGAGCTGGAGGAGGGCTTTGCCAAGCTGGAGGCCGACATTGAGGAGGCCCGCCTCTCCTCCCTGCTCACCGGGGAGTATGACAACTCCAACGCCATCCTGACCATCCACGCCGGCGCCGGCGGCACCGAGGCCCAGGACTGGGCCCAGATGCTCTACCGGATGTACACCCGCTGGGCCGAGCGCCACGGCTATGCCTGCAAGACCATGGACTACCAGGACTGTGAGGAGGGCGGCATCAAGAGCGCCACCATCACCATCTCCGGCGAGAACGCCTATGGCCATCTGAAGAGTGAGCACGGCGTGCACCGTCTGGTGCGCGTCTCCCCCTTCGACGCCCAGGCCCGCCGTCAGACCTCCTTCTCCGCGGTGGAGGTCATGCCCGAGCTCCCGGACGACGTGGAGGTGGACATCCGTCCCGAGGACATCGAGATGCAGGTCTACCGCTCCTCCGGCGCGGGCGGCCAGCACGTCAACAAGACCTCCTCTGCCGTGCGCCTGATCCACAAGCCCACCGGCGTGGTGGTCTCCTGCCAGACCGAGCGCAGCCAGTTCCAGAACCGGGACAACTGTATGCGGATGCTCCGCTCCCGCCTGGTGCAGCTCAAGATGGAGGCCCATCTGGAAAAGATCTCCGACATCAAGGGCGTACAGCTCAAGATCGAGTGGGGCAGCCAGATCCGCTCCTACGTCTTCATGCCCTACCAGCTGGTGAAGGACAACCGCACCGCCTACGAGACCAGCAACATCAACGCGGTCATGGACGGCGACATCGACGGTTTCATCAACGCCTATCTGAAGGCCAGCGCCACCGGCAACTGGGCCACGAAATAAGCAGACAAATCCCCCCATCCCCGCTCCTCCTGGGAGCGTTCGGGATGGGGGGATTTCGTTTTTATTTCCTATCCGCGAATGGTCGGATCGAGCTCGTTCAGGATGACGCCGTCCCGCTCGATCCGCTCCGCCACGTCCCCATAGGACGCTCGGTCGGACCCGTACTCCTTCAGGACCTCCAACCGCACGCCGTCGTAGGCGTAGAGGATGCCCCCGTCGTAGATGAGGGCCACCTTTCCCGTGGCGTCCTCCGCCTGGCAGAAGCGGTCCAGTTCAGGGGCAAAAATTTCCCCAAACCCCTCGAAATCCACGTCGTCATAGTCGTATTCCCGAAGGAACGTGATGTGCCCCTCCTCATAGACGGGGCGGTAGTAGCAGTCCGCCAGGCGCAGCCCCTCCTCCGTGGTCAGATAGGTATAGATCCCGTTCTTCCGGAGGGTGTTCTCCGCTCCCTGGGCCCTTCCGGTGAGGAAACACCCCAGTGCGGCCGCACACAGGGCCAGGGCGATGTACGCCGTCCCATGAAGCCCTTGCCGAACATTCTCTGTCATAGTACATCCACCTTTCTTTATTTTTATAAGGATAGACGAAATATATTTCAACTGGTTCCATTTTTGCAGTAAAATTATATACTATGAAATTGGAAGCGCGAGGCAGGGGATTCGTATGGATGAAGGAAGCCCTCCCTATGGCGAAGAATCCTGAGGCATTTTACGCTGCGCCATAACCGGAAAAACAGCGTGTGGATTGCCCTGTTTGGGTACGCTCTCCCCCGCCGCGCAATGCGCGGCGGGGCTTTTTTCTGCCACCCGTTACAGCTTTGGGAAAAAGATAGAAAATTGTATTGGGGAGTGCTTGTATTCTCGTTACCAGTTTGTTACTATTAGAGATGTCGAAGGGTCCCGGTAAGATCCGGGGCACAATAAGACGAAAGGTGGAATGTCTGAAATGAAACAGAGCAAGAAGCTTCTTTCGCTGTCTCTGGCGGCAGCCATGACCATGGGTCTGGCCGCGCCCGCCATGGCCGCGGAAGAGACGGTCAAGCCTGAGGAGGGCAAGATCGTCATTCTCCACACCAACGATGTCCATTGCCAGATCGACCAGGCAAAGGGCGAGGACGGCGCAGTCACCAATCTGGGCTACGCCGGCGTGGCCGCCTACAAGGCGGAGATGGAGGCCCAGTACGGCGCCGAAAACGTCACTCTGGTGGACGCGGGCGACGCCATTCAGGGCGGCCCCATCGGCACCCTGTCCAAGGGTTCCTACATCGTGGACATCATGAACCAGGTGGGCTATGATCTGGCCATCCCCGGCAACCATGAGTTCGACTACGGTATGGAGAATTTCCTCACCCTGGCCAAGGACAAGGCCGAGTACTCCTATCTCTGCTGCAACTTTACCGACCTGAACGGCAAGGCCGTGCTGGACGCCTACAAGCTGGTGGATTACGGCGACGTGACCGTGGGCTATGTGGGCATCGACACTCCCGAGTCCTTCACCAAGTCCACTCCCACCTACTTCCAGAACGACAAGGGCGAGTACATCTACAGCTTCTCCCAGGGCAATGAGGGCAAGGACCTCTACGCCGCCGTGCAGAAGGCTGTGGACGACGCCACCAAGGCCGGCGCCGACTACGTGGTGGCCCTGGGCCACCTGGGCAACGAGGGCTCCACCGACGTGTGGACCTCCAAGTCCGTCATCGCCAACACCACCGGCATCGATGTGTTCATCGACGGCCACTCCCACGAGACCTATGACGAGACCGTCAAGAACAAGGACGGCGAGGAGGTCACCCTGGCCCAGACCGGCACCAAGCTGGCCAACCTGGGCAAGGTGGTCATCGACACCAAGACCGGCGACGTGACCACCGAGCTGGTCTCCGGCTATGACAAGCAGGACGCCGACACCGCCGCCTTCGTGGCCAAGGTGAACGACGAGTTCTCCGGCGTGCTCCAGAAGGTCGTGGCCAAGTCCGACGTGGCCCTCACCACCAAGGACCCCGCCACCGGCAACCGCGCCGTGCGCAACGCCGAGACCAACCTGGGCGACCTGTGCGCCGACGCCTACCGCGTGATGCTGGGCGCTGACGTGGCCTTCGTCAACGGCGGCGGCGTGCGCGCCGACATCGACGCGGGCGACATCACCTACGAGGACATCATCAATGTCCATCCCTTCGGCAACGAGGCCTGCCTGGTGGAGACCACCGGCCAGGACATCCTGGATGCTCTGGAGATGGGCGCCCGCCTGTATCCCGAGGAGAACGGCGGCTTCCTGCAGGTCTCCGGCCTGACCTACACCATCGATCCCTCCGTCCCCTCCGGCGTGGTCCTCAGCGATGAGGGCGAGTTCGTCAAGGTGGAGGGCGCCTACCGGGTCAACAACGTCATGGTGGGCGGCGAGCCTCTGGACGTGAACAAGACCTACACCCTGGCTTCCCACAACTACATGCTCAAGAGCGGCGGCGACGGCTTTGTGATGTTCAAGGACGACAAGCTGCTCAAGGACTCCGTCATGATCGACAACGCCGTGCTCATCAACTACATTGTGGACGAGCTGGGCGGCGTGGTGAGCGATGCCTACGCCGATCCCAAGGGCGACGGCCGCATCACCGTCAAGGAGGGCACTGCTGTGCAGCCCGCCCCCACCTTCACCGACGTGGCCGAGAATGCCTGGTACGCCCCCGCGGTCTCCTATGTGACCTCTGAGGGCATCATGAACGGCACCAGCAAGACCACCTTCGGTCCCACCGGCACCGTGACCCGCGGCATGGTCTATCAGACCCTGTACAACATGGCCGGCAAGCCCGCTGTGACTGAGCCCGCCACCTTCACCGACGTCTCCGGCAAGTGGTATGCGGACGCTGCCGCCTGGGCCGAGGACGAGGGCCTCACCACCGGCGTGAGCAAGGGCGTCTTTGGCGGCGAGCGGGCCATGACCCGCCAGGAGCTGGCCAAGGTCTTTGCCGACTACGCTGCCCAGAACTGCATCCTGCCCACCGAGAGCGCTGACCTGAGCACCTACTCCGACGCCGACGCCGTGGCCTCCTGGGCCAAGGAAGGCGTGGAGGACGCCGTGGCTCTGGGCATCCTCTCCGGCAACAAGGGCAAGCTCAATCCCACCGGCACCGCTCAGCGCGCCGAGCTGGCTCAGATCCTCAAGAGCTTTGACGCGCTGGAGCCCACCTACACCGAGACTGTGGTCTCCATCCCCGTGGCGGCTCAGGACGGCATCCCCGCCCATGACATCCCCGCCACCGTCACCATGCCCACCGCCGCCTCCAAGGACGCCAAGGTCCCCGGCGTGGTCATGCTCCACGGCACCGGCTCCAACCGTGAGGAGGCCGGCAACGGCTACGCCATGGCCGCTCCCGTGATGGCCACTCAGGGCATCGCCACCATCCGCATCGACTTCATGGGCAACGGCGAGTCCAAGGCTGACTATGTCAACTACAACAACACCTCCGCCGTGATCGACGCCAAGGCCGCCGCCGACTATCTGGCCGGTCTGGAGACCGTGGACGCCGCCAACCTGGGCGTCATGGGCTGGAGCCAGGGCGGCACCGATGCCCTGCTGGCCGCCGAGGCCCACCCCGACACCTTCAAGGCCGTGGTCACCTGGTCCGGCGCCCTCTACCTGGGCATGACCGAGGACGAGGACTTCCAGGCCGCCTACGAGACCGCCAAGAAGGACGGCTACTATGAGCAGACCTACGACTGGCGCGAGCCCCTGCACATCGGCGAGCGCTGGTACAAGGAGATCGCTGAGACCGACATGCTGAAGGTCACCGCCGGCATCAAGGCTCCCATCCTGGCCATCAACGGCAAGAACGACACCACGGTCACCCCCGACAACGCCGAGAAGATCGTGGAGGCCTCTGCCAACGATGCCAGCGAGGTGCTGCTGGTGGACAACTGCGACCACACCTACAATGTGTTCTCCGGTGACTTCACCGCTCTCTTCCAGACGGTGGACGCCACCATCGCCTTCTTCCAGGCTCAGCTCATCCCCGCCGCTGCGGACGCTGCCGCCTGATCCAACTGCATCTTACCCAGTCTGCGGGGCCGGCCGAAGGGCCGGCCCCCTTTTGTCCCCACTTGATTAACGGAAAGGTATGTGAATCAGCCATGAAAAAAACGCTCACCCTGGCCCTGACCGGCGCCCTGGTCCTCTCTCTGGCTGCCCCCGCTCTGGCAGCGGAACCGTCCGCCTTTACCGATGTGGCGGAAAACGCCTGGTATGCTGACGCGGTCTCCTATGTGACCGCCGAGGGCATCATGAGCGGCACGGGCAAGACCACCTTCTCCCCCGCCGCCACCGTGACCCGCGGCATGGTCATCCAGACCCTCTACAACCTGGCGGGCGCCCCCGCCGTGGACGCCAAGACCTCCTTCACCGACCTGGACGGCAAGTGGTACGGCACCGCCGCCGTCTGGGCCGAGCAGGAGGGCCTGGCCGCCGTCCCCGCCGACAAGACCTTTGCCGGGGACCGGACCATCACCCGGGCCGAGCTGGCCGTCCTGCTCTCCCGCTATGCCGCCCTCACCGGCGTCACCAGCGAGGAGGGGGGCATGGCCATGCGGGAGGCCCCCGACTATGACCAGATCCCATCCTGGGCGCTGGAGGGGATGAGCTTCTGCTACTACGCAGACAGCCTCAAGGGTGACAGCCGTGGGTACCTCAACCCCAACGGGGCCGCCCAGCGCGCCGAGCTGGCCCAGATCCTCATGCAGTTCTCCTCCCTCACCCAGACGGAGGCCCCCGATCCCATGTCGGGCGCCGTCCGGGAGATCGAGAAGTACGGCCATGCGGTGCTGGACATCTCCATCGCCGACTTTGAGAAGGCCGGCTTTGCTCTGGGGGACACGGTGGACGTGGTCTTTGACAACGGCTACACCCTCTCCGGTATCCCCTACTTCAACGGCTACTACGTGGACAAGGGAGAGGCCATGCTCCGGGCCTATCCCGGCGACACCTACCTGGCCGTGTGCATCAACTACGGCAAGCTCAACGAGACCGCGGGCGTGCAGGTGGGCAGCACCGCCACCATCTCCCTGGCCCAGAAGGGCGCCGAGAAGGACACCCAGGAGCTCAACTCCCTGGTCTACACCGATGAGCGCTCCGACTACTCCAGTGACGCCGTCTTTGCCAACTTCCGGGCCGTCACCGTGGGTGACATCGCCGAGGGTGCTCTCTACCGCTCGGCCAGCCCGGTGAACAACGAGCACGGCCGTGCCTCCTATGCCGACGCCCTCATCCAGAAGGCCGGGGTCAAGACCGTCCTCAATCTGGCCGACCACAAGGAGGACATCGACGGCTATCTGGCCGCGGAGGACTTCGCCTCTCCCTACTACAAGAGCCTCTATGAGGCGGGCAGTGTCATCCCCCTGGGCATGCCGGTGGACTACTCCTCCGAGAGCTTCGGCGCGGATCTGACCGCCGGACTGGCCAAGCTCTCCCAGCAGCCCGGCCCCTATCTGGTCCACTGCACCGAGGGCAAGGACCGGGCCGGCTTCACCTCCGCCCTGCTGGAGTGCCTGATGGGCGCCAGTCTGGACGAGGTGGTGGCCGACTACATGGTCTCCTATGAGAACTACTACGGCGTCACCCAGGCGGGCCAGCCGGAAAAATACCAGCTCATCGTGAAGAACAACATTCTGGATATGCTGCGCACCATCGCCGGTGTGGAGAAGGACGCCGATCTCTCCGGCGTGGATCTCCAGGCCGCCGCGGAGGACTACCTCACCGGCTTCGGTATGACGGCCGAGCAGCTCACCGCCCTCAAGACCAATCTCTCCACCCCCGCCTCCCACTGATGGAACCAAGATGTATGGAAATGAAAGGTATGTGAAACAGCCATGAAAAAGCCTCTTTCTCTGGCGCTGACCGGCGCCCTGGCACTCTCTCTGACCGCCCCCGCTCTGGCGGCTGAGGTTGCCTCCTTCACCGACGTGGCCGAAAACGCCTGGTACGCCGACGCAGTCTCCTATGTGACCGCCGAGGGCATCATGAGCGGCACCGGCAAGACCACCTTCTCCCCCGCCGGCACCGTCACCCGCGGCATGGTCTACCAGACCCTCTACAACCTGGCCGGCAAGCCCGCCGTGGCCGAGAAGGCCACCTTCACCGATGTCTCCGGCACCTGGTACGCCGACGCCGCCGCCTGGGCCGAGGACGAGGGCCTCACCACCGGCGTGAGCAAGGGCGTCTTTGGAGGCGAGCGCTCCATGACCCGCCAGGAGCTGGCCAAGGTCTTTGCCGACTACGCCGCCTCCAAGGGGGTCAATGCCGCCAATGCCGATCTGAGCACCTACGCCGACGCTGACGCCGTGGCCGCCTGGGCCAAGGACGGCGTGGAGCGGGCCGTGGCTCTGGGCATCCTCTCGGGCAGCCAGGGCAAGCTCAATCCCACCGGCACCGCCCAGCGCGCCGAGCTGGCCCAGATCCTCATGACCTTTGACGGCCTCACCGCCGAGACCCCCGCCGAGGACTACATCGCCGCCCACGCCGATGACTTCTTCCTCACCGGCAAGACCGAGTACGCCATCCAGGGCATGATGGTCTCCAAGGACACCTCCTTCCACAACGATCTGGAAAATGTGGACTACACCGCCACCGACGACGGGGTGAGCGTGGTCCTCAAGGGCACCGTGGGTGAGCAGTGGATCGCCAAGCTGGACAAGGTCCTCAAGACCTATACCAAGGCCGACGGCTCCGCCCTCACCGCCGAGGACTTCACCGGCAGCAAGGACACCTTCATCGACCTCAAGACCAAGGCCGAGCCCGACACCAACTTTGCCTGCTTCGTGCCCGCCGACGTGCGCCTCACCGTGAACACCGCCTGGGGCGATGTGCTCCACGTGAACGATCCCTCCTCCGAGCACGGCTACGGCGACTATCTGGTCTGCCCCAACAAGGACGGCAAGCCCGACTTCTCCGACGTGTGGGTGGTCAACGGCGCCGTGTTCGGCAGCACCTATGACGTGAGCCGCGGCCCCGTGGTGGGCCGTGTGGCCGCCGTGGAGAAGTACGGCAACCTGGACCTGGACATCAAGCCCGAGGCCCTCTACACCGCCGGCCTGGAGCTGGGCGACGTGCTGGACGTGACGGTCAACGGCGTGAGCCTGGCCATCCCCTTCTGCACCGCCTACAGCGACGTGAACACCGGTGAGACCGTGGTGCGCGACAACCAGGAGAGCGACCTGCTGGTGGTGGCCATCAACATGGGCAACTTCGCCGAGACCTATAACGTGGACGAGGGGGATGTGGTCTCCTTTGCCCTGGCCGAGAAGGCGGGTTACCTGGGCCAGTATCAGGCCCACCAGCTCCAGCGCACCAATGAGCGCAAGGACTATTCCTCCGACGAGGTCTTTGCCAACTTCCGCCCCGTGGTGATGGGTGACATCGCCGAGGGCGTGCTCTACCGCACCAGCAGCCCCGTGAACCCGGAGATCGGCCGTGCCTCCTATGCCGACGACCTCATCGAGAAGGCCGGCGTCCAGACCGTCATCAACCTGGCCGACGATGACGCGGCCATCCAGGGCTACTTTGCCGCCGAGGGCTTCGACTCCCCCTACTACAAGGGCCTCTATGAGGGCGGCCATGTGATCGCCCTGAACATGGGCGTGGACTACAAGTCCCAGGACTTCCAGTCCAAGCTCAAGAGCGGCCTGGAGTTCCTCATCGCCAACAAGGGCCCCTATGCCTTCCACTGCAACGAGGGCAAGGACCGTGCCGGCTTCACCGCCATCCTGCTGGAGTCCCTGATGGGCGCCACCCAGGAGGAGATCGTGGCCGACTACATGGTCTCCTATGAGAACTACTACCACGTGCAGAAGGGTTCCGAGCAGTACAAGCTCATCGCCCAGGTGGCCGAGGGCATGCTCCGGGATATGGCCGGTCTGGAGAAGGACGCCGACCTCTCCAAGGTGGACCTGTCCAAGGCCGCGGAGGACTACCTCCTGGGCATTGGCCTGACCGCGGACCAGATCACCGCCCTCAAGACCAACCTCTCCACCCCCGTCGCTCCGTAATTTCCTCGATAGCAAGGGCCGCCCCGCTTGTTGTGGGGCGGCCCTTTTCTCCCCTCAAAAATGGGGGTTCCCCTTTGGGGCAGTTTGTAGTATGATGGCATTGTAGCCAAAGTCCTTTTCGAATATTGTTTATTTTTCAGACAGATACTACAAACCGCAGGATAAGGAGGCTTATGCTATGGTCATCGGCGTGGTGAAAGAGATCAAGAACCGGGAATTTCGAGTGGGCCTGACCCCGGGCGCGGTCAGCTCCTTTACTCGGGCGGGGCACCGGGTGCTGGTGGAGCGGGGGGCCGGACTGGGGGCCGGCTTCTCCGACGAGGAATATGTGCAGGCCGGGGCCGAGCTGACCGACGGCGCCGCCCCGGTGTGGGCGCAGGCCGGGATGATGGTCAAGGTCAAGGAGCCCATCCCCAGCGAGTACGGCTATTTCCGTCCGGGCCAGATCCTCTTCACCTACCTCCACCTGGCGGCCGACCAGCCCCTCACCCAGGCCCTGCTGGACGCCCAGGTGAAGGCGGTGGCCTATGAGACCATCGTGGGCCGGGACGGCTCCCTTCCCTGTCTGGCGCCCATGAGCGAGATCGCCGGGCGGATGTCCATTCAGGAGGGGGCCAAGTATCTGGAAAAGACCTACGGCGGCCGGGGCGTCCTCCTCTCGGGCGTGCCCGGGGTGGAGCGGGGCAACGTGGTCATTCTGGGCGGCGGCACCGTGGGCGCCAACGCCTGCAAGATGGCGGTGGGCCTGGGGGCCAATGTGACGGTGCTGGACGTGAATCTGGCCCGCCTGGCCTACCTGGACGACATCTTCCCCCGGCAGATCACCACCCTCTTCAGTACGCCCGATAACATCCGCCGCTCCATCGCCCAGGCCGACCTGGTGGTGTGCGCGGTGCTCCTCCCCGGCCGGGCGGCCCCCAAGCTCATCCGCCGGGAGGATATGGCGGTGATGAAGCCGGGGGCGGTGCTGGTGGACGTGGCGGTGGACCAGGGCGGCTGTGCCGAGACCACCCACCCCACCACCCACGACGATCCCATCTTTACGGTGGACGGCGTGGTCCACTACTGTGTGGCCAACATCCCCGGAGCGGTGGCCCGCACCTCCACCCTGGCCCTGGTCAACGCCACCCTCCACTACGGTCTGGCCCTGGCGGAACGGGGCGTGGAGGAGGCCTGTCGGGCCGACGCCGGCCTTCTGGCGGGCGTGAACTGCTATGCCGGACGGTGTACCTGCCGGGGCGTGGCGGAGGCTCTGGAACTGCCCTACACCCCGCCGGAGACCCTGTTCTAAATTTTGGTCCCCCGCCTCTTTACCGAGGCGGGGGACTCTTTTGTTTTTCCTGCTCTTGCCAAGGGCAGTCCTTCATGCTAAAATGAACTCGTTCGTTTATCCCTTTCACCGCTTCCCCTCTCCGGGGCCGGTGCCGCTCCTATCCATCCCACGACCGAACCGAAAGGGGAAATCCGCCATGATGTACTACATTGAAAGTCCCAGCAACGACCCCCACTTCAACCTGGCTCTGGAACAGTATGTCTTTGACCAGCTGGACCAGACCCACGACTATTTCATGCTTTGGCAAAACGACAACGCCATCATTGTAGGCAAGCACCAGAACACCCTGGCGGAGATCAACGCCGCCTATGTGAAGGAGCACAATATCCACGTGGTCCGGCGGCTCTCGGGGGGCGGCGCGGTCTACCACGATATGGGCAACATCAATTTCACCTTTATTGCCGACACGGGGGACGCCTCCAAGTTTGACTTCTCCACCTTCTGCCGCCCGGTGGTGAAGGCCCTGCACAGCATCGGCGTCCCGGCGGAGATCAACGGCCGCAACGACATGACCCTGGACGGGAAGAAGTTCTCGGGCAACTCCCAGTACATGAAGCACGGCCGGGTCATGCACCACGGCACCCTCATGTTCCACTCCGATCTGGAGGTGGTGAGCCAAGCTCTGGCGGTCTCCAAGGACAAGATCGAGTCCAAGGGCCTCAAGTCGGTGCGCAGCCGGGTGACCAACATCAAGCCCTATGTGCAGGAGGACATCACCACCGCCGACTTCTTCCGCATCCTGCGGGAGTTCATGTTTGAGGAGTATCAGCTCCAGCCCTATGTCCTCACGGAGGAGGACCTGGCCGCGGTGCGGGAGCTCCAGCACCAGGTCTACGACCAGTGGGAGTGGAACTTCGGCCGCTCTCCCGCCTGCCAGATCCAGAAGGAGCGGCGGGTGGAGGGCTGCGGCAAACTGGAGATCCACATGGACGTGGCCCGGGGCGGGGACATCACCGCCCTCTCCTTCTACGGGGACTACTTCGGCAACGGGGACGGCCAGGAGCTGGCCGGACGGCTCATCGGGGTCCCCCTGGAGGAGTCGGCCCTCCGCGCCGCCCTGGAGGGTGTGGATATCGGCCACTACTTCAACGCTATGGATCTGGATACCTTCCTGTCCATTCTGCTCCAGTAAGCCCCACGGTCGGAGGATCATGCGCATCTCACACCGGAAGCCCGCGTGAAAAGGAGGCAGCGCCATGAAACACATTCGATCCATCCTGTGTCTCTTCCTGGTTCTCTTCGCTTTGGCTGCATGCAGCCTCTCAAAGAAAGACCCTCTGCACCTGGGGATCAACGCGGTCATCACCCAGATCGACGCCGCAAATGAGACCATTACTGTCCGGGACAGTGACGAAGGCGGACCTTTGGGAGAGGCCTGCTCCATCGACTGCTCGGAAATCTTCCTCATCTATTGCAACTATGAGACCGGCGATGTGAGGGACATCTCCTTTGCGGATTTACAAGTTGGGGACGATGTCCTTCTGAGTGTCCGAGAGTCGATCCTGGATGCCTTCCAGGCCGGTGACACCCTCCAGATCGAACAGCTGCAATTGGGCACCCAGAGACTCGAATGATGCGCAAGTTTCGGCAACAGAACGCAAACCTCCCCTGCCTATCGGGCAGGGGAGGTTAATCTGTGGGTAATGTGCATTTCTGCGCTTTGTCCGCAGCGCCTCGCAGAGTTCCGCCGTCCGCAGACGGCGGAAGAAGGTCCAAATCCGTTTTTTCGAGGACATGTGCCTCGAAAAAACACTTCTCAGCCCACAAGCGTGCGCGCTTTGCGCGTGCGACGCAGGGGGCTGCATCCCCTCTCAAAAATGCCTGCATTTTTGAGAAGCGTGTCGAAGTCTCTCGACACGCGAAAAATCCCCTGCCCGATGGGCAGGGGATTTTTTCAGCTCTCTTACACCAGCTGGACGATCGCCATCTCGGCGGCGTCGCCGCGGCGGGGGCCGATCTTCACGATACGGGTGTAACCGCCGTTACGCTCGGCGTACTTGGGGCCGATCTCGTCGAACAGCTTCTTGGCCACATCCTCCTTGGTGATGAAGGCGAGGGCCTGACGGTAGCTGGCCAGGTTGTTCTTCTTGGCCAGGGTCACCATCTTCTCAGCCAGAGGGGCCACTTCCTTGGCGCGGCTCAGGGTGGTCTTGATCTGACCGTTCTCCAGCAGGTAGGTGGTCATAGCGCGCAGCATAGCCATACGCTGATCAGTGGGACGGCCCAGTTTACGATGTCCGGACATATCAGTCAACTCCTATCGGTATTTCGCGCGGCGAAATCCAGTGTAAATTCGTCCTGAGGGACCCTTGGGTCCCGCCGGGAAGCGCCCCGCCGGAGCGGGGCATCACCATTGGCGTATCCGGGAGGGGACGTTACATGCCCCCGGACTGCTTCCCTGATCCGCCTGTTTGTCAGGCTGGAATCAGTTGTTCTCCTCGCTGGCCAGGGACAGACCCATCATGGCCAGCTTGTTGATGACCTCTTCCAGGGACTTGCGGCCCAGGTTGCGCACCTTCATCATCTCGTCCTCGGTCTTGGAGATCAAGTCCTCGACGGTGTTGATGTTGGCACGCTTGAGGCAGTTGAAGGAACGGACGGAGAGGTCCAGCTCCTCGATGGTCAGCTCCAGCACCTTGTCGCGCTGCGCCTCGCTCTTCTCCACCACGGTGGACTTGGAGCCCATCGTCTCAGAGAGATCGGTGAAGAGGACGAAGTGATCGCACAGGATGCGGGCGCCCAGGCTGACAGCGTCCCGCGCGGTGATGGTACCGTTGGTCCACACCTCCAGGGTCAGCTTGTCAAAGTCGGTCTGATCGCCCACACGGGTGGGCTCCACGGTGTAATTGACCTTACGCACCGGGGTATAGATGGAATCCACCGGGATCAGACCGATAACGGTCTGAGCAGGCTTATTCCGGTCGGCGGGCACATAGCCGCGGCCGTGGGAGAGCGTCAGCTCCATATTCAGGCTGGCGTCGGGACCCAGGGTCGCAATGTGGAGGTCGGGATTGAGGACCTCCACCTCGCCGTCGGCCTTGATATCCCCGGCGGTGACTTCGCACTCACCGCTGGCCTCGATGTAGACCGTCTTGACGCCTTCGCAGTGGAGCTTGGCGATGATGTTCTTCACGTTGAGAACGATCTCGGTCACATCTTCCTTGATGCCGGGGATGGTGGTGAATTCGTGCTGCACACCGGCGATCTTGATGGAGGTGACCGCCGTGCCAGGCAGAGAAGAGAGCAGGATGCGGCGCAGGGAGTTACCCAGCGTGGTGCCGTAACCGCGCTCCAGGGGCTCGACCACGTACTTGCCGTAGGAGCCGTCTCCCGGATTCTCTACACATTCAATGCGCGGCTTCTCGATTTCTACCATGTGTTACCCTCCTTTTCGCAGCGGCGGGCCGGGCAGCCCGCCGCCTGGTTTTACAGCTCACCAATAATCGAGGGTACGCGCTCTCTTACTTGGAGTACAGCTCGACGATCAGGTGCTCCTCGATGGGCAGATCCACGTCCTCGCGGACAGGCATCTTGGTGACGGTGCCCTTCAGGGAGTTCTTCTCGCGCTCCAGCCACTGGGGCAGCAGCACGGCGGGGGCGTCCTCGCCGGTCAGGCGCTTGAACTTCACAGAGGAACGGCTGGCCTCGCGGACCTCGATCACATCGCCGGCCTTCACCAGGAAGGAGGGGATGTCCACGCGCTGACCGTTGACGGTGAAGTGGCCGTGGCTCACCAGCTGACGGGCCTCACGGCGGGTCATGGCGAAGCCCAGACGGTAGACCACGTTGTCCAGGCGGCGCTCCACCAGGACGAGCAGGTTCTCACCGGTCTTGCCGGGCATACGAGCGGCCTTCTCATAGTAGGAGCGGAACTGCTTCTCCATGATGCCGTAAACGAACTTGACCTTCTGCTTCTCAGACAGCTGCAGAGCGTACTCGCTCTTCTTCTTTCTCATCTGGCCGCCGGGATTGCGGTTGCTCTCCTTCTTGGCGTAGCCCATAGCGGCAGGAGAAATGCCCAGCGCACGGCAGCGCTTGGCGATAGGCTGCATATTCTTTGCCATTTGTACTTCCTCCTTCTCTTACACGCGACGACGCTTGGGCGGACGGCAGCCGTTGTGGGGGATGGGAGTCACGTCCTTGATCAGGGTGACTTCCAGGCCCACGGCCTGCAGGGCGCGGATGGCAGCCTCACGGCCGGCGCCGGGGCCCTTCACGTAGACCTCGACGGTCTTCAGGCCGTGCTCCATGGCAGCCTTAGCGGCGGTCTCGGCAGCGGTCTGGGCGGCGAAGGGGGTGGACTTACGGGAACCGCGGAAGCCCAGGCCGCCGGAGGAGGCCCAGGACAGGGCGTTGCCGCCCATGTCGGTCACGGTAACCATGGTGTTGTTGAAAGAGGAGCGGATGTGCACCTGGCCCTTCTCAACGTTCTTCTTTTCGCGGCGCTTGCGCACCACTTTCTTGCCGTTCTTAGCAGCAGTAGCCATTGCTTATCCCTCCTTACTTCTTCTTGTTCGCGACGGTACGCTTGGGACCCTTGCGGGTACGGGCGTTGGTCTTGGAGCGCTGACCGCGGACGGGCAGGCCCTTGCGGTGACGCAGGCCACGGTAGCAGCCGATCTCGGTCAGGCGCTTGATGTCCATCGCCACATCGCGGCGGAGGTCGCCTTCCACAGTGTAGTTGTGCGCAATGCACTCGCGCAGCTTGGCCTCTTCCTCGTCGGTCAGGTCCTTCACGCGGGTGTCGGGGTTGATCCCGGTCTCAGCCAGGATCTTATTGGCGCTGGTGCGCCCGATGCCAAAGATATAAGTGAGGCCGATCTCGATCCGCTTATCCTTCGGCAGGTCAATGCCAGCAATACGTGCCATACTGTTTCAGCACCTCCTAATTAACCTTGTCTCTGCTTATGCTTGGGGTTTTCGCAAATAACCATGACTTTGCCCTTGCGCTTGATGACTTTGCACTTCTCGCACATGGGCTTCACGGACGGTCTAACTTTCATTTTAGTTACCTCCATCTGGTAGCCTGATGGCCCCGGCGGGGTGGGGGCAAGGCCCCTCGACTGCCGGTCGTTGTTCGGTACATGCGCGGACATGGGATCATGTCGCCGCGCGTTGTCACGCTATGGCGCCTGTTCGGGGCGCTTCGCGCTTCGTTGTTTTACTTGCTTCGCCAGGTGATTCTTCCCCGGGTCACGTCGTAGGGAGACATCTGGACCGTCACCTTGTCGCCGGGCAGGATGCGGATGAAGTTCATCCGCAGCTTACCGGAGATGTGGGCCAGAATGATGTGGCCGTTTCCGATGTCCACGCGGAACGTGGTGTTGGGAAGGGACTCAACCACGACGCCCTCCACTTCGATCATATCGTCTTTTGCCAAAGCGTCATACCCTCCTTGATACAGCTCGGAAAGCGGCCAGCGCCCTCCGGAGTGCTCTGTCGGAAACCGTCTCGCCCAGGTGCACGCGCTGGATGGTGGGATTGAGGAAGGCTCCCCGGTTCTCCACCGAAACATGGCCCAGCTTCTTGCGCTTGGGTTTTGCGATTTTCCGTCTTTTACCGTCGGCCAGAAGGAGGAAGGAATCCTCCATTCCGACCACACAAAAGAGCTCGCCCTTGTCGTGACCAGCGGTGGACCGCACGATCCAGCCGGTATAATCGTACATAAGGCTCACTCTCCAGGACAGGTGAGCACTTCCGGCTCCCCGTCAGTGATGAGAATGGTGTTCTCATAATGGGCGGCCAGGGAGCCGTCAACGGTGACGGTGGTCCACTTGTCCTTCAGGACCTTGACGCGCCAGTCTCCGGCGCAGACCATAGGTTCGACCGCAAGGGTCATGCCCGGCTGGAGCCGGGGGCCATGGCCGGCGGGACCGAAGTTGGGGACCTCCGGGGCCTCGTGGAGCTTCATGCCCACGCCGTGGCCCACAAAGTCCCGCACCACCGAGCAGCCGTTCGCTTCCACGAACTGCTGTACGGCGTGGGAAATGTCATAGACGCGGTTGCCGGCCTTGGCCATCTTGAAGCCCTCCCAGAAGCTCTGTTCGGTCACTTCAATGAGGCGCTTTGCCTCTTCGGAGATCTCTCCGCAGGCAAAGGTAGCCGCGCAGTCGCCGTGGAAGCCGTCGATGCAGGCCCCCACGTCCACGCTGACGATGTCGCCCTCCTGGAGCTTCCGGTGATCCGGAATACCGTGGATGACGACGTCGTTCACCGAGATACAGGCCGAACCGGGAAACCCGCCGTAGCCCAGAAACGAGGGCTTGGCGCCCTGGCTCTCGATGAACTTGCGCACCGCGGTGTCGATCTCCAGCGTGGTGACGCCGGGCCGCACCAGGGTGCCGGCCAATGCGCGGGCCTGGGCGGTAATCCGCCCGGCCCTGCGCATCCGCTCGATCTCACGGGGGGACTTGAGGGAAATCATTTCCATCCGAGTCACTTCCCCAACAGTTTCATAATGGCCTCGTTGGTGGCCTCGATGCCGCCCAGATCGGGAACGTTCTGGAGCAGGCCCTTGGCCTGATAGTAATCCTTCAGAGGCTCGGTCTCCTGATGATAGACCTCCAGACGGTGCTTGACCGTCTCAGGCTGATCGTCCTTCCGCTGCTCCAGCGCGCCGCCGCACTTGTCGCACACGCCCTCGGTCTTGGGGGGCGCGGCCACAATGTGGTAGGTGGCGCCGCAGCCGTGGCAGGTCCGGCGGCCGGTCATACGGGCCTCGATGACGCTGTCGGCGATCTCCAGGGAGAGCACCACGTCAAAGTGGATACCGGCCTTGTCCAGGGCCTCGGCCTGGGCGATGGTGCGGGGCACGCCGTCCAGGATGTAGCCATTGGCGCAGTCGGCCTCAGCCAGCCGCTCCTGGATGATGCCAATGATGACCTCATCGGGAACCAGCTTGCCGGCCTCCATATACTCCTTGGCCTTCAGGCCCACGGGCGTGCCGTTCTTCACGGCAGCGCGCAGGATGTTGCCGGTGGAGATGGTGGGAATGCCCAGCTTCTGGCTGATGATCTCAGCCTGGGTGCCTTTACCGGCGCCCGGGGCGCCCAACAGAATCAGCTTCATATCCGATACACCTCGATTATTCCAGGAAGCCCTTGTAATGCCGCATGAGCATCTGGGCCTCCATGGCCTTGGTGGTCTCCAGCGCGACGCCCACGACGATGATGACGGAGGTGCCGCCGATGGCCAGAGAGCTGTTGTTCACCAGCGCACCGGTCACGATGGGGGCGATGGCGATCACAGACAGGTAGATGGCGCCGAAGAAGGTGATCTTCCCCAGTACCTTCTGAATGAAATCAGCGGTAGGCTTGCCGGGCCGGAAGCCGGGCACGAAGCCGCCGTTCTTCTTCAGGTTGTTGGCCACTTCCACGGGGTTGAACTGCATGGTGGAGTAGAAGTAGCTGAAGCCGAGGATCAGCAGGAAATACACCACGATGTAGAACACGCTCGTGGTATCAAAGATCTGCAGGAAGGTATACCAGCCGGTGCCGGGGGTGCGGGAAGAGGGGACGAAGGCCCCGATGGTGGCAGGCAGGCTGGCGATGGCCTGGGCGAAGATGATGGGCATAACGCCGGTCATGTTCACCTTCAGGGGCAGATGGCTGGACTGGCCGCCGTACATCTTCCGGCCAACCACGCGCTTGGCGTACTGCACCGGGATGCGGCGCTCGGCATTCTGGATGAACACGATGAAGACCACCATGGCCAGCATACCGATCAGGATCGCCACGATGCCCACGGGATGGAGCCGGAAGGCTCCCTCGGTGGTGACACCGTTGGCCCAGTTCTGCACACCCACGATCATATAACGGATCATGGAGGGGCCGCGGGACAGGATGCCCGCAAACAGGATGATCGAGATACCGTTGCCGATGCCAAACTCGGTGATCTGCTCACCCAGCCACATGATGAAGGCGGAACCGGCGGTGAAGGACACGATGATCACGATGGCGGCCCACCAGCCGGGAACACCGGTGGTGTCCAGCACGCTCACGCCGCTGGAAGCGCCGGCCGTCTTGATCAGGGTGTAGTAGCCGAAGCCCTGCAGCACCGCGATGGCCACGGTGACATACCGGGTGATGGCGGCGATCTTCTTGCGGCCCTCCTCGCCGCCCTCCTTCTGGAGACGCTCCAGAGCGGGGATAGCGACGGTCAGCAGCTGCACGATAATGGAGCTGTTGATATAGGGCTGCACACCCAGGGCGAACACAGTCGCCTGGGAGAAGGCGGTGCCATTCATCGCGCCCAGCAGACCGAAGATGGTGCCGCTCATGGCGTTCATCTGATTGGCGAATACCTCTCCGTTCACGAAGGGAACGGGGACGGCAGAGCCCAGGCGGAAGACCAGCAGCGCGAAGATCACAAAGAGGAGCTTCTTACGCAGATCCGGGATCTTCCAGGCATTGCGTACGGTTTCGATCACTTAGATCACCTCGTACTTTCCGCCCGCCGCGACGATCTTCTCCTTCGCGGAAGCGGAGAACGCGGAGGCACGGACGGTGAGCTTCTTGGTCAGGGTCCCGTTGCCCAGGATCTTGACGCCGTGCTCACACTTGGAGAGGATACCCTTCTCCAGCAGGTCGCAGACATTGACGGTAGCGCCGTCCTCAAACTTGTTGAGAGCGGAGACGTTGATGGCCTCCAGGCGCTCGGCAAAGATGTTGTTGAAGCCGCGCTTGGGCAGACGGCGGGTCAGAGGCATCTGGCCGCCTTCGAAGCCGACGCGGACGCCGCCGCCAGAGCGAGCCCACTGGCCCTTCTGACCACGGCCGGCGGTGGTGCCGTTACCGGAACCCTTGCCGCGGCCCTTGCGGAAAGCCTTCTTCACAGAGCCGGGCGCGGGAGAAAGTTCATGCAGTTTCATATCGCGCACCTCCTTACTTTTCCTCGGTGACCTGGAGCAGGTAACCGATCTGAGCGATCTTGCCGCGGGTAGCGACATTGTCGGGCTGTACGGTGGTGTCGCCGATCTTACGCAGACCCAGAGCCTCGGCAGTCGCCTTATGCTTGGCGATGCGGCCGTTCAGGCTCTTGACCAGCTTGATGTTCATGTTAGCCATTGTGATCGGCCCTCCTTAACCTACGATCTCGCTGACGCTCTTGCCGCGGACGCGGGCCACTTCCTCGGGGCTGCGAAGAGCCTTCAGGCCCTCGAAGGTAGCGGAAACCACGTTCTGCGGGTTGTTGGAGCGCAGGCACTTGGCGCGGATGTCGTGGATGCCGGCGGCCTCCATGACAGCGCGGACGGGACCGCCGGCGATGATACCGGTACCGGGGGCAGCGGGCTTCAGGAGCACGCGGCCGGCGCCGAACTCGCCGATGACCTCGTGGGGAATGGTGGTGCCGGACAGGCTCACCGTGCACATGTTCTTCTTGGCATCCTCAATGCCCTTGCGGATAGCCTCGGGCACCTCAGCGGCCTTGCCCAGGCCGAAGCCCACGCGGCCCTTCTCGTCGCCCACGACCATGAGAGCGGCGAACTTGAAGATGCGACCGCCCTTGACGGTCTTGGAAACGCGGTTCAGAGAAACGAGCTTCTCGGTGAACTCGCTGGGTTCTCTTTCAAATCTAGCCATGTTCGTTATCTCCTCCCCTTAAAATTCGAGGCCGCCCTCGCGGGCACCCTCGGCCAGAGCAGCCACCCGGCCGTGATACACGTAGCCGCCGCGGTCGAAGACCACAGTGCTGATGCCGGCGGCCTTGGCGCGCTCAGCAACAGTCAGGCCGACCTTCTTGGCAGCCTCACAGTTGGAGCCCTTGCCCTCAAAGCCCTTCTCCAGGGAAGAAGCGGAGACCAGGGTCTTGCCGTTGACATCGTCGATGATCTGGGCATAGATGTTGGTCTCGCTGCGGAACACGTTCAGACGGGGACGCTCGGGCGTGCCGGAAATCTTAGAGCGGACACGCTTATGGCGCTTAAGCCGCTGCGCCTTGGTATTGGGACGATTGATCATAGTGGCACACCTCCTTATTTCTTCTTGACGCCGGTCTTGCCTTCCTTGCGGCGGATGACCTCGTCAGTGTATTTGATACCCTTGCCCTTGTAAGGCTCGGGGGGTCTTTTCTCTCTGACTTCAGCGGCGAACTGACCGACCTGCTCCTTGCTGGCGCCGGAGACGACGATCTTGTTGGCGCTGGGGGTCTCGATGGTGATTCCCTCGGGAGCCTCCATAAAGACCTGATGGGAGAAGCCCAGGTTCATGACCAGCTTCTTGCCCTCCATGGCAACACGGTAGCCCACGCCGTTGACGTCCAGCTCCTTCTTGAAGCCCTCGGTCACGCCGACGACCATGTTGTGGATCAGGGTGCGGGTCAGGCCATGCAGGCTGCGGTTCTCCTTGGCATCGTTGGGACGGGTCACGAGGATCTCGTTACCCTCCTGGGCGATGTTCATATTGGGGTGGAACGCACGGGTCAGGGTGCCCTTGGGGCCCTTAACGGTCACGACGTTCCCATCGATCTTCACGTCCACACCGGCGGGGATGGAGATCGGCTTTCTTCCGATACGAGACATATTCTACTCTCCCTCCCTTACCACACGAACGCAAGGACCTCGCCGCCGACGTGGGCCGCACGCGCAGCCTTATCGGTCATGACGCCCTTGGAAGTGGACACGATAGCGATACCCAGACCACGGATGACGCGGGGCAGCTCATCAGCGCCAGCGTACACGCGCAGGCCGGGCTTGGACACGCGGCGCAGACCGGAGATGACCTTCTCCTTACCAGCGCCGTACTTCAGGGTGATGCGGATAACGCCCTGAGTGCCGTCGTCGATCAGCTGGAAGTTCTTGATGTAGCCTTCATCCAGCAGGATCTGAGCGATGGACTTCTTCATGTTGGACGCGGGTACGTCCACGGTGTCATGCTTTGCGTTGTTCGCGTTGCGGATGCGGGTCAGCATATCCGCAATGGGGTCGGTAATATGCATGAGTTTACCCTCCTTTTTAGAGTTACAGATCCGTGAGAAGATCTGTTAAGGCGGCAAGGTATCGGAGTTCGCAAGGCTCCGACCTTTTAACCGTCTGCTAGGGGATATTATATAGTGAAAAGCCCGCTGTGAAAAGGAAAAATTGTCCCAAATCCGCACTTTTGGAGAAATGCCCTAGGCACCGTCCCAGAACGGGGGTCTCTTATTCAAATTTCACAGCGTCGCTTGCACTATCCAGCCAGTTTATCACTTAAACGGAGAATTTTACGTCGAAAACCGCTCCGTAAGGAAGGGGCGGCGGCCCCAAAAGACCGGCGGGGAGCAGCGCTCGACCCGCGGGGGTGGACTCCGGGCGAACCTCCCGTCACGCAACGCAAGCGCCAGACGTGTTTTCACACGTCGGGCGCGGCGTTAGCGTTACGATCGGTTGTTTACCAGGAGGCCTTCTTCACGCCGGGGATCTGACCCTTGTAGGCCAGCTCGCGGAAGCAGATACGGCAGATGCCGTAGTCACGCAGGTAGGCGTGGGGGCGGCCGCAGATCTTGCAGCGGTTGTAGCGGCGGGTGGAGAACTTGGGCTCCGCCTGCTGCTTCAGGATCATAGACTTCTTAGCCATTAACGTTCTCCTCCTTAGCGGGCGAAGGGCGCGCCGATCAGGGTCAGCAGCTCCTTGGCCTCTTCATCAGTCTGAGCGGTGGTGCAGAACACGATGTCCATGCCGCGGATCTTGTCGATCTTGTCGTACTCGATCTCGGGGAAGATCAGCTGCTCCTTGATGCCCAGGGCAAAGTTGCCGCGGCCGTCGAAAGCGTTGCCGTTGATGCCGCGGAAGTCACGCACGCGGGGCAGGGCCACGTTGAACAGGCGGTCCACGAACTCCCACATACGGTCGCCGCGCAGGGTGACCTTGGCGCCGATGGGCATACCCTCGCGCAGCTTGAAGTTAGCGACGGACTTCTTGGCCTTGGTCACGATGGCCTTCTGGCCGGTGATCTTGGTCAGATCGCCCACCACGGCCTCGAGGACCTTGGCGTTGTCGCGGGCCTCACCGCAGCCGCAGTTGACCACGATCTTGTCCAGCTTGGGGATCTGCATGACGGACTTGTAGCCGAACTTCTGCATGAGAGCAGGAGCGACTTCTTCCTGGTACTTCTTCTTCAGGTTGGGCATGTTAGCCATAGTTGACTCCTCCTCTCTTAGATCTCGGCGCCGCACTTCTTGCAGATGCGGACCTTCTTGTCACCCTCGACCTTGTGGCCGATGCGGGTGGGCTTGTTGCACTTGGGGCAGACCTTCTGCACCTTGCAGGCGTAGATGGGGGCCTCGCGCTTGACGATGCCGCCCTGCTCGCCCTGCTTGCGGGGCTTGGTGTGACGGGTGGCGACGTTGACGCCCTCCACGATGACCTTGCTCTCCTTGGGCAGGACGGAGAGGATCTTGCCCTGCTTGCCCTTGTCCTTGCCGGACAGGACGACGACCAGGTCGTCTTTCTTGATGCTCATCTTGTTCATGTTATCTCCTACCCCCTTACAGCACTTCGGGAGCCAGGGACAGGATCTTCATGTAATCCTTGTCGCGCAGCTCGCGGGCCACGGGCCCAAAGATACGGGTACCCTTGGGGTTCTTGTCCTCCTTGATGAGGACGGCGGCGTTGTCGTCAAAACGGACATAGCTGCCGTCGCTGCGGCGGACACCCTTGACGGAACGGACGATGACGGCCTTGACGACCTCGCCCTTCTTCACGGTGCCGCCGGGCTGGGCCTTGCGCACGGAAGCAACAACGACGTCGCCGATGTTGCCGTACTTGCGCTTGGAACCGCCCAGCACGCGGATGGTCTTGATCTCCTTGGCGCCGGTGTTGTCGGCGACCTTCAGATAGCTTTCCTGCTGAATCATTCCGGCACCTCCTTACTTCGCCTTCTCGATGATCTCAACGACGCGCCAACGCTTGTCCTTGGACAGGGGGCGGGTCTCCATAACGCGGACGCGGTCGCCCACGCCGCAGGAATTCTGCTCGTCATGGGCCTTGAGCTTGTAGGTCCGCTTTACGATCTTCTTGTAGAGAGGATGGGCCACACGGTCGGCGATGGCCACCACAACGGTCTTGTCCATCTTGTCAGAGACCACCAGGCCGACTCTGGTCTTACGGGAAGAAGTTCTGTTTTCCATGATCTATTTCCTCCTTCTTACTGTTATCGGCCAGCGAGCTGCAGCTCGCGCAGGATGGTCTTGACTCGGGCAATATCCTTCTTGACCTCGGCGATCTTGGCGGGATTCTCGAGCTGATTGGTGGCATGCTGAAGACGGAGCTGGAACAGGTCCTTCTTCAGGTCGCCCAGCTTGGAGTTGAGCTCCTCGGCGTTCATCTTGCGGACTTCATTTGCCTTCATCATTATTCACCACCATTCTCGGTCTCGGCGGTCTCCTTCTTCACAATCTTGCACTTGACGGGCAGCTTGTGAGAAGCAAGACGCAGGGCCTCGCGGGCGACTTCCTCGGAAACGCCGGCGATCTCGAACATCACGCGGCCGGGCTTGACCACGGCCACCCAGTACTCGGGAGAGCCCTTACCGGAACCCATGCGGGTCTCGGCAGGCTTCTCGGTAATGGGCTTGTCGGGGAAGATCTTGATCCAGACCTTACCGCCACGCTTGGTGTGACGGGTCATGGCCACACGGGCGGCCTCGATCTGGTTGCTGGTGATCCAGCAGGGCTCGGTGGCCTGGAGGCCCCAATCACCGTAAGTGACGGTGTTGCCCTTGAGGGCCTTGCCCTTCATGCGTCCGCGATGCACGCGGCGGTATTTCACTCTCTTAGGCAGCAGCATTAGTTGGAGCCTCCTTCCTTAGCAGTGTTGGCGGGACGAGCGCCGCCCTGACGGAAACCGCCCTGGGGACGGCCGCCGTTGTTGCGGTTGAAACCGCCCTGGCGGTTGAAGCCGCCCTTGCGGTCGCCGTCGCGACGATCGCGGCGGGGACGGTCAGAGCGCTCCTTGAAGTTCTTGGTGTCCAGGGTGCGGGGGGTGGTCCGCAGGCTCTGGGTGAGCACCTCGCCCTTGTAGATCCACACCTTCACGCCGATGCGGCCGTAGGTGGTGGCAGCCTCAGCGAAGCCGTAGTCGATGTCGGCGCGCAGGGTCTGCAGGGGGATGGTGCCGTCGTGATAGTGCTCGGTGCGGGCGATCTCAGCGCCGCCCAGACGGCCGGAGCAGCAGGTCTTGATGCCGCGGGCGCCCATGCGCATCGCGCGGCCCATGGCGTTCTTCATCGCACGGCGGAAGCCGATGCGCTTCTCCAGCTGCTGAGCGATGTTCTCGGCCACCAGCTGAGCGTTCATGTCGGGGTTCTTGACCTCGACGATGTTCAGGGCAACGGACTTGCCGATCATCTTCTCGAGGGTCAGGCGCAGGCGCTCGATGTCGGCGCCGCCCTTACCGATGACCACGCCGGGGCGGGCGCAGTGCAGGTAGATGCGGACCTTGGCGTTGTCGCGCTCGATCTCGATCTTGGGGATACCAGCGCCGTACAGGGTCTTCTTCAGGTAATCGCGGATCTTCTTGTCCTCGACCAGCAGGTCGCCGACCTTCTCGTTGCGGGCGTACCAGCGGGAGTCCCAATCCTTAATGACACCCACGCGCAGGCCGTGGGGATTGACTTTCTGTCCCATTTTGTTCCTCCTCCCTTAGCGCTCGCTCACCGCGATGGTGATGTGAGAAGTGCGCTTGTTGATCCGGTACGCACGGCCCTGAGCACGGGGCATGATCCGCTTGATGATGGGACCGGGGGCGGCGTAGGTGGTGGACACGTAGAGCTTCTCAGGGTCCATCTGGTGATTGTTCTCAGCGTTGGCCGCGGCGCTCTTGAGCACCTTGAGCATCAGCTCGGAGGCGGCCTTGGGGGTGGCCATCAGGATGGCGGTGGCCTCAGCCACACTCTTGCCGCGGATCAGATCGCAGACGATCTGGACCTTGCGGGGAGAGATGCGGGCATACTTCAAAACAGCTTTCGCTTCCATGTTCTCTCCTCCTTACTTACCGGTCTTGCTGCCAGCGTGGCCCTTGAAGGTACGGGTGGGGGCGAACTCGCCCAGCTTGTGACCCACCATGTCCTCGGTCACGTAGACGGGCACATGCTTGCGGCCGTCATGGACGGCGAAGGTGTGACCCACGAAGGCGGGGAAGATGGTGGAGGCGCGGCTCCAGGTCTTGAGGACCTTCTTCTCGCCGGTCTGGTTCATTTCATCGACCCGCTTCAGCAGCTCGGGGGCGCAAAAGGGGCCTTTCTTGATACTTCTGCTCATCTTTTACTGCCTCCTTACTTCGCGTTGCGGTGCTTGACGATGAACTTCTCCGTGCGGTTCTTCAGCTTGCGGGTCTTGTAACCCAGAGCAGGCTTGCCCCAAGGAGTGACAGGGCCGGGACGGCCGACAGGGCTCTTGCCCTCACCGCCGCCGTGGGGGTGGTCATTGGGGTTCATGACGGAACCGCGAACGGTGGGACGCCAGCCCATGTGACGCTTGCGGCCGGCCTTACCGATCTGGATGTTCTCGTGCTCGATGTTGCCGATCTGGCCGATGGTGGCCAGGCACTCGGGACGGATATAGCGCACCTCGCCGGAGGGCAGACGGACCTGAGCCATGCCGTTCTCCTTGGCCATCAGCTGAGCGAACTCACCAGCGGCGCGGACCAGCTGGCCGCCCTTGCCGGGATACAGCTCGATGTTGTGGATCAGGGTGCCCAGGGGGATGTTGGCGATGGGCAGGCAGTTGCCGGGCAGGATGTCGGCGTCGGGACCGGTCATGATGATGTGGCCAGCCTTCATGCCGACGGTAGCCAGGATATAGCGCTTCTCGCCGTCCTCATACTGGATGAGGGCGATGTTGGCGGAGCGGTTGGGATCGTACTCCAGGCGCAGCACGGTAGCGGAACCCTGCTTGTCGCGCTTGAAGTCGATGATGCGGTACTTCTTCTTGTTGCCGCCGCCGCGATGACGGACGGTGATGCGGCCGTAGCTGTTGCGGCCGGCGTTCTTCTTCAGAACCTCGGTCAGGCTGCGCTCGGGCTTAGCCTTCTTGTCGATCCCCTCGAAGGCGGACACAGTCATGTGACGGCGGGAGGGGGTAGTGGGCTTGAACGTCTTAATAGCCATGTTTCATTACCTCCTTACACCATGCCCTCGAAGAACTCGATGGTCTTGGAGTCCTCGGTGAGGGTGACAATGGCCTTCTTATAGGAAGGACGGCGGCCAGCGGGGAAGCGGCCGGTGCGCTTGGCCTTACCATCCATGTTGATGGTGTTGACCTTGGCGACCTTCACGCCGAAGATCTCCTCCACAGCCTTGGCGATCTCGATCTTGTTGGCGTCCTTGGCCACCTCAAAGGTGTACTTCTTCATCTCGAACAGAGAAGCGGACTTCTCAGTGATGATGGGACGCTTGATGATATCATAAGCGACGGTAGCCATTACGCGAACACCTCCTCGATGACGGCCAGGGCGGCCTTGTCGACAATGAACTTGTCGGCGTTCACGATGTCGTAAACGCTCAGGATCTTAGCGGTGGTGGTGGTCACGCCGGGGATGTTCCGGGCGGACTTGACCACGTTCTCGTTGACCTCGTTGGTCACGACCACGGACTTCTTGCCCGCCTCAACGGCGTTCAGGAAGTTGACCATGGCCTTGGTCTTGATCTCGCCCAGCTCCAGGCCGTCGACCACGATGACGTTGCCCTCAGCGGCCTTGGCGGAGAGGACGGACTTCAGAGCCAGACGCTTAACCTTCTTGTTCAGCGCATAGCTGTAATCGCGGGGCTTGGGAGCGAAGACGATACCGCCGTGGGTCCACTGGGGAGCACGGGTAGAGCCCTGACGGGCGCGGCCGGTGCCCTTCTGACGCCAGGGCTTGATGCCGCCGCCGGAGACCTCGGCGCGGGTCAGAGCGGACTGGGTGCCCTGACGGCAGTTGGCCAGGTGGTTCTTGACGACCTCGTGGACAACGACCTCGTTGGGCTCGATTCCGAAGATGGCGTCGGAGAGCTCCACTTCGCCGACCTTCGTGCCGGTCATGTTAACAACAGTTGCCTTAGGCATTTGGTTTCTCTCCTTTCTTAGCGGTTACGCGCAGACGCCTTCTGGGGATTGACGCGGGCGGAAGCCTTCTGCGGGTTGTTGCTGATGCCAGCAGCAGCGCCCTTCTCCTTGACGTTGATGACGCTGTTACGCAGGTACACAACGCCGCCCTTGGGGCCGGGGATGGCGCCGCGGACCGCGATGATGCCCAGCTCGGAGTCGACCTTGATGACATCCAGGTTCATCACGGTGACCTGCTCGCAGCCCATGTGGCCGGCGCCGATCTTGCCCTTGAAGATACGGGAAGGATCGGTGGCGGGGCCCATGGAGCCGGCGTGACGGTGCACAGGGCCGGTACCGTGGGTTTCCTTCAGACGATGGGCGCCGTGGCGCTTGATCACGCCGGCGTAGCCCTTACCTTTGCTGATGCCGGTGACATCCACGCGGTCGCCCTCGGCGAACACGTCGACCTTCACCTCATCGCCCACGTTCATCTCAGCGGCCTTGTCGAGCTTGAACTCCTTCAGGACCTTCTTGGGGGCGACGCCAGCCTTCTTGATGTGACCCAGCTCGGGCTTGGTGAGCTTGCGCTCCGCCACGTCCTCGTAGCCGAGCTGAACAGCAGTGTAGCCGTCCTTCTCCTCGGTCTTCTTCTGCACGACGGTGCAGGGACCCGCCTCGATGACGGTGACCGGGATGACCTTGCCTTCGGCGTCGAAGATCTGCGTCATGCCGACCTTCTTACCGATGATGGCCTTTTCCATGTTTTTTCCTCCTTATAAGGTTATTGGTTGGGCGAGTTGAGCATTGGACTCTCATTGCTCGGCCAACTTGACCCGTCCATCTCAAAAACGCGATGGACAGCGGGTTCAACACATTTGGTTGCCGGTTTGAGGTTTGCTGCTTTGCTTACAGCTTGATCTCGATCTCGACGCCGGCAGGGAGCTCCAGGGACATCAGAGCCTCAACGGTCTTGGGAGAGGGCTTCAGGATGTCGATGAGGCGCTTGTGGGTGCGGCGCTCGAACTGCTCACGGCTGTCCTTGTACTTGTGGACGGCGCGCAGGATGGTCACGACCTCTTTCTTGGTGGGCAGGGGGATGGGGCCGGACACGGAAGCGCCGGTGCGCTTGGCGGTCTCCACGATCTTCTCAGCGCTCTGGTCGATGAGCTGATGGTCGTAGGCCTTCAGGCGGATGCGGATCATTTCTTTCTGAGCTGCCATGGTGTTTTTCCTCCTTAAACATACGAAGTGACGTTCTGTATTCCGTGCACGCTTCGTACGGTGAGAATCTTCTGTACACGTTTCCGTGCGTATCATTCTGTGACACGAAGAAAACCGGCGCAACAGCAGCCGGTTTCGTCCCTGCACAGCGATATACGCCGTGTACGGAACCTTCTCAGCCGCCCGATTCGCTCGGACATACTCCGCGGAAGTTACCGGCTCACGCCGCAATCTCCCGCATCATCGCAGTGCGCCTTTTCACAGGCGCCCCATTATTGTACTGGATACTGTGCCGGAAGTCAAGAGGTTTTTTGATTTTTTTCGTCCGCTTTTCGCCGATTCCGGGGCGCATCCCGCCCCTTTCCTTTGTGCAGCTTCGCAAAAGGGACGGAATGGCCCTTCCATTCCGTCCCTCTTTCATCCGGATCACCTGCTCTGTGCCTCCAGCGCCTCCTCCACCAGGGGGAGCATGGCCGCCCCGTCGATTGGGGTGCGGGTGAAGTGCTCCAGGGCGAAGACCGCCTGCCAGATGAGCATGCCCAGGCCGTTGAGGGCTGTGAAGCCCCGCATCCGCGCCAGCCGGAGAAGCTCGGTCTCGGCGGGGGCATAGATAAGGTCGCACACCGCCGCTCCGGCTGGAAGGGCGTCCAGGAAGGAGAAGTCGGCAAACTGTCCCGTCGTCCCCTCCATGCCCAGATTGGTGCAGTTGACCACCAGGGAGCACTGCGCGGCCAGATCGGCCAGGGTCTCCGGGCGGAAATCCGCGGGGATCATCCGCTCCCCCCAGGGGGCGCACAGGGCCCGGGCCTTCTCCGCCGTGCGGTTGGCCACATAGACGGCCTGGGCCGCTCCCTCCTGGCAGAGCTTGGGGGCCACTGCCTTGGCGGCGCCTCCCGCCCCCAGCACCAGCACCCGCTGTCCCGCCGTGTTCACCCCCGCATGGCGGAGGGAGGCCAGAAAGCCCTTGCCGTCGGTGTTGAAGCCATAGTACTTCCCGTCCCGAATGCACACGGTGTTCACCGCGCCGTACATCCGGGCGTCCTCGTCCAGCTCGTCCATGAGGGGAAGGAGCTCCTCCTTGTGGGGCATGGTGGCGTTGAAGCCCGCGTAGCCCGCGAAGGCGGCACATTTGAGCCACTCCCCTGCCCTGCCCCGGGGCACCGGCTGGCAGAGATAGATATAGTCCAGTCCCAGGGCGCGCAGCATGGTGTTCTGGATCAGAGGGGACTTGGAATGGAGCACCGGGTCCCCGATGACACAGAGTTTTTGAGTCGTATTGTGCAGCGTGACTTCCATGGCTGCGTCTCCTTTCTTGAAAATGGCTTGGGCGCTCTTCTGCTCCAGCCACGCCAGACTTTTATTGAAAGCTCTCTTTGCCTACTTTCTCTCGCGAGAGAAAGTAGGACAGGGCGGCCTCGTAGCCATAGAGGCCCAGGCCGCAGATCTGGCCCACACAGGCGGGGGCGGTGACACTCTTGTGCCGGAACTCCTCCCGCTGGTGGATGTTGGAGATATGGACCTCCACACAGGGCACGCTCACCGCCTTGAGGGCGTCCAGGATGGCGATGGAGTAGTGGGTGAAGGCCCCCGGGTTCATCACGATGGCGTCATAGACCCCGTCGGCAGCCTGGATGGCGTCGATGATGGCCCCCTCGTGGTTGGACTGGAAGCACACGGCGGTGGAGCCGTGGGCGGCGGCGAATTCCTCCAGCCGCCGGCACAGGCTCTCATAGCTGTTCTCCCCATAGATGCCCGGCTCCCGCTTGCCCAGCAGGTTCAGGTTGGGTCCGTTGATGATGAGAAATTTCATGTGAGCACCTCCAGAATGCGCGCCGCCGTCTCCTCCGGGGTGGCCTGTACCTCCACCTGGTGGTGGGCGCAGGCCTGATAGACCGGCTCCCGCTGTGCGTAGCGCGCCAAAAAGG
The DNA here is from genome assembly GCF_018784545.1 of Pseudoflavonifractor sp. MCC625. Classification (NCBI taxonomy): domain Bacteria; kingdom Bacillati; phylum Bacillota; class Clostridia; order Eubacteriales; family Oscillospiraceae; genus Pseudoflavonifractor; species Pseudoflavonifractor sp. MCC625. The sequence continues at coordinate 79,874 of NZ_WQOJ01000009.1, forward strand.
CCTCCCGCCCCTGCTGTCCCAGGGGCCGGCCGGCCATGGATACCTTGTCGTAGATCTCCTCCGGGGGCCGGTGGAGGAAGATGACCGTTCCGCTCTCCCGGAGGGGACCGATGCAGTCCTCCCGCAGGGGAAGGCCGCCGCCGCAGGCGATGACCAGTCCCGTCCGGCGGGAGAGCTCCTCAGACACCTGCCGCTCGCAGTCCCGGAAATACCCCTCCCCCCGCTGCGCGAAGAGTGCGGGGATGGAGCAGCCCTCCCGGGCCTCGATGAGGGAATCGGTGTCGGCCAGCTCCCACCCCAGGCGGCGGGCCAGAAGGCCCCCCACGGTGGACTTGCCGCAGCCCATCATGCCGATGAGAATGAGATTTCCCCTCATTCCGCTCCCCCCTCATAGGCCTGGAAATTGCCCAGTACCCGCATCTCACCCGAGAGCTGAGAGAGCTCATGGAGCACCCCGTCCATGGCGGGGGAGAGCAGGTCACCCGAGAACTCCAGGAAGAAGAGGTACTCCCAGCTCCGCCCCGGGATGGGCCGGGACTCGATCTTCAGGAGGTTGAGCCCCTGCACCGCGAAGAGGGTGAGGATCTCATGGAGGGAGCCGCTCTGGTGGGGCAGGTGGAAGAGGGCACTGATCTTGTTGCGCCCGGGGCGCATCTCCATGACCGGGGAGACCACCACGAAGCGGGTGTGGTTGAGGGAATTGTGGTTGGTGCCCTCCACCAGGATGTTCAGGCCATAGAGCCGGGCCGCCCGGCGGGAGCAGATGGCGGCAGCCGTGCGCTCCCCGCTCTCGGCCACCTGTTTGGCCGATCCGGCGGTGTCCAGGGTGGGGACCCGCCGCCAGTCCCGGTGGGTGTCCAGGAAGCGCTCGCTCTGCATAAGGCCCTGCTCGTGGGAGTAGACCGTGCGGATGTCCTCCAGCCCCACGCCGGGCAGGGCCATGAGGCAGTGCTCCACCTTTACGTCATACTCTCCCACCACATAGTAGCGGTACTGGGCCAGCAGGTCGTAGACCTGCCGGATGGAGCCGGTGGAGCTGTTCTCAATGGGGAGGACGGCGTAGTCGGCCTCTCCCCGCTCCAGGGCGGCGAACACATCGGAGAACCAGGGACAGCCCCGGCTCTCCACGCCCTCGCCGAAGAAGCCTACGGCGGCCTCCTCGCTGTAACAGCCCGGCTCCCCCTGGTAGACCACCCGGGGGGAGGCCACCGGCGTGCGGGCGTTGGCCAGGGCCTCGGCATAGGCCGCGTAGCCCGGGTCCTCGGTCCCCTCCCGCACCAGCTTGCGCTGCTGACGGCGGGAGATGGCCATAATGGTCTCATAGAGCTCGGCCAGATCGGCCCGGCGCACCGGGTCGTCGGTGAGGGCGGTCTTGGCGGCGATGACCCGCCGCTCCCGGGCGGCGTCCAGTACGGGCACCCCGTTCTTCTGCTTCCACTCCCCCACCTTGCCGGTGACCTCCATCCGGCGGAGGAAGAGCTGTACCAGCTCCCCGTCGATGGCGTCGATCTCCTGGCGGTATTGTTCCAGATCGTTCATCCTCACGTGCTCCTCTCTCTAGTCCAGTCCCAGCACCTGGCAGGCGGCCAGGGCGGCGGCGGCCTCCACCACGGGCACGGCCCGCAGCACCACGCAGGGGTCGTGACGGCCCTCCACCACCAGCTCCCGCTCCTCCATGGCGCTCAGGCTCACGGTCCGCTGGGGTTTGGAAATGGAGGGCGTGGGGCGGAAGACCACCTCAAACTCCACCGGCATCCCGTTGGTGATGCCGCCGTTGACGCCGCCGGTGTGGTTGGTGGCGGTGCGCACCGCGCCCCCCTCCAGGCAGAAGGGGTCGTTGGCCTCGCTCCCCTGCATGGCGGCAAAGCCGAATCCGGCCCCGAAGGCGATCCCCTTCACCGCGGGAATGGCAAAGAGGTACTGGGAGAAGATCCCCTCCACATTACACCCGAAGTCAGGGGCGCCCCGTCCGGCGGGCATGCCCTCCACGGTACAGCGGACACAGCCCCCCACCGAGTCGCCCTCACGCTTGGCCTCCAGGATGCGCGCCCGGGCCTGCTCGGGCGTGGGGTCAGATATGCCGCCGATGTTGGAGACCCGGGCGGTCACGGTGATCCCCCGCTCCCCCAGGGCCAGCTTGGCCACCGCCCCGGCAAAGACCAAAGGCGCGGTGAGCCGTCCGGAGAAGTGTCCCCCGCCCCGGTAGTCGTTGTATCCCCCGTAGCGGAGCTGTCCGGTGTAATCGGCGTGGCCCGGCCGGGGCATGTCCCGGAGCTTGCTGTAATCCCGGCTCCGGGTGTCGGTGTTGCGGATGACGGCGCACAGCGGAGTGCCGGTGGTCCGGCCTTCAAAGACGCCGGAGAGGATCTCCACCTCGTCGGCCTCCCGCCGGGGGGTGGAGGTGTCGTCCTGCCCGGGCGCGCGGCGTTTGAGCTCGGCGCGGATGAAGTCCCAGTCCAGGGCCAGCCCGGCGGGCACCCCCTCCAGGGTCACGCCGATGGCCGGGCCGTGGGACTCGCCGAAGATGGTGTATCTCATACCGCTTCCTCCTTCCGGCGGATGGCTCCGCCCAGCCGCGCATACTCCTTCCAGAAGTTGGGGTAGGACTTCTTCACGCACTCCGCTCCGGTGATGGTCACGGGGGCCTCGCACCGGATAGCGGCGATGGCGGCCATCATGGCGATGCGGTGGTCGTTGTGGCCCGACACGGTGACCCCTCCGGCCAGGGACGCCCGGCCGTGGATGAGGAGAGAATCGGGGTACTCCTCCACCTGGGCGCCCAGGGCATTGAGGACTTCCGTCACCGTGGCCAGGCGGTCGCTCTCCTTGATGCGCAGGCGGGCGGCGTTCACCAGATGGGTGTCGCACCCGGGGGTGAGGGCAGCCAGGGCGGCCACCGGGGGCACCAGGTCGGGGCACTGGCTCATGTCCAGCTCCACCGTCCGGCGGCCCTCCCGGGCGGCGGGCGCCTCCCCCGCCTCCCGGACCAGCTCCTCCCCGCACAGGGCGGCATAGTGGGCGGCGATGCGCATATCCCCCTGGCAGGAGAGGGGATTGAGCCCCTGGATGTCCAGCTCGCACCCCATCCCGGCGGCGGCAAACCAGAAGGCGGCGTTGGACCAGTCCCCCTCGATGGTCAGGTCCTGATGGCGGTAGATCTGGTTCCCCTTGACCCGGAAGGTCCGCGCCCCGTCATATTCTACCTCCACGCCGAACCGCTCCAGGGCGTCCAGGGTCATGTCCACATAGCCCCGACTCTCCAGCTCGGTGGTGAGATGGATCTCACTGTCCCCGTCCAGGAGGGGGAGGGCATAGAGCAGACCCGTGATGAACTGGGAGGACACGTCCCCCCGGATGGCGTAGATCCCGGGGGTAAGGCGTCCCTCCACCGTGAGCACGCTTCCCTCCCGGCTCCAGGCGATCCCCTTCTCCCGGAAGAGCTCAAAATAGGGCTCCTGGGGCCGCTCCATGAGACGGCCGTGCCCGGTGAAGCTCCCCTTCCCCTTGAGGGCCAGGGCCACCGGGATGAGGAAGCGGAGGGTGGAGCCGCTCTCCCCGCAGTCCATGACGGTGGGGGCGGGGTCCTCGTGGCCGTCCACCAGGTCGGCGCCCCGGATGACAGTGCCGTCGGCCGAGGCGTCGGCATCCAGGGTGCGCATGCACCGCAGGGTGGCCTGGATGTCCTCCGAGAGGGACACATTGGACAGATGGCAGAACCCGTCGGACAGGGCGGCGGCGATGATGAGCCGGTGGGCCTGGGACTTGGACGGGGGCGGGGTGATGGCCCCCGCCAGCTTCTTGGGGATAATGGTCACGTTCATTTCAGTTCCTCCAGCAGGGCGGCCTTGGTCATCCGGTGGGGGACCGCCTTCCCCATCTCCTCCAGCAGGAGGACCTGGATGTCTCCCCCGCTTCCCTTCTTGTCCAGCCCCACAGCGGCGGCATACTCCTCCGCCGTGCAGGGGATGGCGGTGGGCAGGGCGAAGGCCTTCAGCAGAGCGGCGATGCGCTCCCCCGTCCCGGCAGGGGTAAGTCCCAGCTTCTCGCCCAGGGCGGCGGCCCGCACCATCCCGGCGGCCACCGCCTGGCCGTGGGTCCAGCAGGTATAGTTCCCCGCCAGCTCGTAGGCGTGGCCCAGGGTGTGCCCGAAGTTGAGGACCAGCCGGGCGCCCACGTCCCGCTCGTCCTCCACCACAACAGTGCGTTTTAAATCGCAGCAGGTATACAGGACGTGTTCGATCTCTGCCATGATTTCCCCCCGGCTGGGCCGCTGGGCCAGGAAATCGAAGAAGGCGGCGTCCTGAATGCAGCCGTACTTGATGACCTCCGCCATGCCGTCGGCGAACACGCCGTCGGGGAGGGTCTCCAGCACCTCCGGGTCCATGAGGACCAGCTTGGGCTGCCAGAAGGCCCCGGCCAGGTTCTTCCCGGCCCGCAGGTCCACCGCCACCTTGCCCCCCACGGAGGAGTCCACCTGGGCCAGCAGGGTGGTGGGGATCTGGATGAAATCCACCCCCCGCAGGATGGTGGCGGCCGCAAAGCCTGCCAGATCGCCTACCACGCCGCCGCCCAGGGCCACTACCGCGTCGGTGCGGGTGAGGCCGAAGTCCATCATGTTCTCCCAGAGCTCGGTGAGCATGGCGGGGGACTTGCTGCTCTCCCCGGCGGGGATCTCCTGACAGGCCGTCTCAAAGCCGGCCTCCTCCAGGCTCTTCACCACCCGTCCCAGGTGGAGGGGGGCCACATTGGAGTCGGTCACCACAAAGAGGCGGGTACACCGGGGGAGCACGCCGCGGCACAGCTCGCCCGCCCGGTCCAGGGCGCCCCGTTCGATGTGGATGTCATAGGCCCGTCCGGGCAGGTCTACCCTCAGTGTTTTCATGGCCGCTCCTCTCTCAGTTCTGGCCCTCACGCCAGGCGCGCAGGCTCTCCACCTTCTTCATGAGGGTGTCGAACTTCTCGGGGGTGAGGGACTGCTGTCCGTCGCACTTGGCGTGGGCGGGATCGTTGTGGACCTCCACGATGAGGCCGTCGGCCCCGATGGCGGTGGCCGCCAGGGCCAGGGGCTCCACCATCCAGTACATGCCCGCCGCATGGGAGGGGTCCACGATGATGGGCAGGTGGCTCATCTGCCGGATGGCGGGGATGGCGGAGAGGTCCAGGGTGTTGCGGGTGTAGGTCTCAAAGGTGCGCACGCCCCGCTCGCAGAGGATGACGTTCTCATTTCCGGCGGCCATGATGTACTCGGCGGACATGATCCACTCCTCGTAGGTGTTGGCCAGGCCCCGCTTCAGGAGGACGGGCTTGGAGAGCTTGCCCACCTCCTTGAGCAGGTCGAAGTTCTGCATGTTCCGGGCGCCGATCTGCACCAGGTCCACCTTCTCCTCGAAGAGCTCGGCATACCGGGGGGCCATGATCTCAGAGACGATGGGCAGTCCGGTGGCCGCCTTGGCCTCCAGCAGGAGGTCCAGGCCGCTCTCCCCCATGCCCTGGAAGGAGTAGGGGGAGGTGCGGGGCTTGAAGGCGCCGCCCCGGAGCATGGCCGCGCCGGAGGCCTTCACGTCCCGGGCGATGGAGGTGACCTGCTCGGCGCTCTCCACCGAGCAGGGCCCGGCGATGACGGCGAAGTGGCCCCCGCCGATCTTCACGCCCTGCACGTCCACCACGCTGTCCTCGGGATGGAACTTCCGGTTGGCTTTCTTATAGGGCTCCTGTACCCGCATGACCCGCTCCACGTGGGGATTGATGGAGATCTTGTCCATGTCCACGGCGGTGGTGTCGCCCACCAGGCCCAGGATGCTGCATCCCACGCCGTTGGTGATGCCCACCTGGAGGCCCATCTCCTCAAAGCTGTGGGCCAGGGCCTGGATCTCCTGCTGCTGCGTGCCGGGTTTCATTACGACTACCATAGTATTTCCATCCTTTCTGTATCCGGGTCCTTCCGGCCCGTACACCTGTGCTTTACATAACAAAAGGCGCTCATTGATGAACTCAATGAGCGCCCACAAATTGCGGCAAAGAATAGACCTTCGGCAGGTCCCCCACTCATCTCATCCCTCTTATTTCCCCATGCCAAAAAAGCCGGCGCCCATAAATCGGGCCCAGCCAAAGGAAACAAAATAGGATGCAGTTGTGAGGGGCTGCTGTCTCATGGTTACTTCCTCACTTTAACAGGTTGAGGTCATTATAACCCCATTTTTCCGGAAATGCAACACGGAATTTTTCTTCTATCCCCGTTGTCCCCTTTATGCACGAAGGGCCGTCCCGGTGGGACGGCCCTCGTAGTCTGTCAATCAAGGGGATTTCTATGATCTGTGATGCAAACGCCTCGCAGAGTTCCGCCGTCTGCGGACGGCGGAAGAGAGTCAAATCGTTTTTTCCGGCGGCGTGTACGTCGGAAAAAACACTGCTCAGGCCGCAAGTGTTTGGCCCTTCGGGCCATGCGCGCAGCGGTCTGCATCCCCTCGAAAAAATGCTTGCATTTTTGAGATGCTTGTCGAACCTGTTCGACAAGCAGGCGCGCTTAGTACGCCACGCCCCAGTACACCATGTGCTTGGCGGGCTTGCCGCAGATGGGGCACACATCGCCCAGGTGCTCCTGCTCCAGGGGGATGCAGCGGGAGGAGACGCCGGCCTCTTCCTTCATCTTGAGCTCGCACTCCAGATCGCCGCACCACATGGTCTTGGCGAAGCCGCCCTGGCTGGCCATCTTCTCCTTGACCTCCTCCAGGGAAGAGCAGGCGTAGGTGTTGTCCTCCAGGTTCTTCTTGGCCTTGTCGAAGAGGCCCTGCTGCACCGCGTCCAGCATGGTCTTGACGGTCTCCTCGATGTTGTCCAGGGACACAAAGCTCTTCTCGCCGTTGTCCCGGCGGGCCAGCACGCACTGGTTCTTCTCCATGTCCTTGGGGCCCATCTCCAGGCGCAGAGGCACGCCCTTCATCTCGTACTCGGCAAACTTCCAGCCGGCGGACTGCTCAGAGGCGTCCATCTTCACCCGGATGCCGGCGGCCTTCAGGCGGTTCATGACGGCCTCGTTGGCCTCCAGAACGCCCTCCTTGTGCTGGGCCACGGGGATGATGATGACCTGGGTGGGGGCGATGCGGGGGGGCAGGACCAGACCGTTGTTGTCGCCGTGGGTCATGATGACGCCGCCGATCAGGCGGGTGGACACGCCCCAGGAGGTCTGGAAGGGATGGTGGGGCTTGTTGTCCTTGCCGGTGAAGGTGATGTCAAAGGCGGTGGCAAAGCCGTCCCCGAAGTAGTGGGAGGTACCGGCCTGAAGGGCCTTCTTGTCGTGCATCATGCACTCCACGGTGTAGGTGGCCTCAGCGCCGGAGAACTTCTCCTTGTCGGTCTTGCGGCCCTTCACCACGGGCATGGCCAGGTAGTTCTCGCAGAAGTCGGCGTAGATGTTGAACATGCGCTCGGTCTCGGCGATGGCCTCCTCGGCGGTGGCGTGCATGGTGTGGCCCTCCTGCCACAGGAACTCCCGGTGGCGCAGGAAGGGGCGGGAGGTCTTCTCCCAGCGCAGGACGGAGCACCACTGGTTGTAGAGCTTGGGCAGGTCCCGGTGGGAGTGGATGATGTTGGCATAGTGCTCGCAGAACAGGGTCTCCGAGGTGGGCCGGATGCAGTAGCGCTCCTCCAGCTTCTCCGAGCCGCCGTAGGTCACCCAGGCGCACTCAGGGGCAAAGCCCTCCACGTGGTCCTTCTCCTTCTGGAGCAGGCTCTCGGGGATCAGCATGGGGAGATATACGTTCTCATGTCCGGTCTCCTTGAACTTCTCGTCCAGGATCTTCTGAAAGTTCTCCCAGATGGCGTAGCCGTAGGGCCGGAGGATGAACATACCCTTGATGGAGGAGTAGTCGATGAGCTCCGCCTTCTTGCACACGTCGGTGAACCACTTGGCGAAGTCCACCTCCATATCGGTGATCTGCTCCACCTGCTTTTTGTCCTGTGCCATATTTTTTCTCAATCCTTTTTTGTCAGTTTGGTGTCGGTTCTCTTCATTTTATTCACTTCTTCCCCAAAAGTCAAGGCGCACCTGGGGAAAAGACGCGGCCCGCGGGGGCTGTAAGCCCGCGGGCCGCCATGCAAGCTGTGTTTTAGGTCCGGATGACCAGCGTGGCCCGGAAGGTCAGGCCGTCATAGGAGCCGTAAATGGTCACGTTCTGGTTGGTCTCGAACTGCCGCAGGGAGAGCTCTCCCCCCGTCACGGAGAGGAGCTGGGCGTCGGAGACATCCACGGTGATAACACTCTGGTCCTCGCCCCGCCGCTGAATGAGCATCTCCTCGCTGGAGGTGTTCACATAGAGCACGGTGCCGTCGATCTGGTTGGAGGAGACGGCGCTCTTGTCCACCTCGATGGAGAGGATCTGGTCTCCGTCCAGCACCATGGCAATCTGATAGCCCGGCTTGAGGGAGTCGATGGACACGGCCTTGCCGTCCTGGGTCACCGACACACCGGCGCTCACCCGGTAGGAGGCGGTTCCCCCGTCGGAGAGGGCCACCTCGATGAGGGTGCCACTGGTGTCCATGGTCACCTTCTGGATGATGCCGCTGGCGTTGGCGCTCTGGGGCGTGGCGTCGATGGAGCTGACCTCCTGGTAGCGCACGGTGACCACCACCGAGTCGCCGTTTTTCAGCCGGTCGATGGAGCTGCGCGCGTCGTTGCGGTAGACCTCCGGGGGATCGGTCAGGTCGATGTCAAAGGTGAGGACCTGTCCGTCCGCGCGGGTGACCTCCATCACCATGGGAGAGCCGTAGGTGATGGACGTGATGACGCCCTCCTCGGTGGAGGAGCCGGGATAGGCCAGGACCTCGGCGGCCTCGGTGCCCGAGAGGCGCAGGGTCACGTAGGCGTTCTTCTCCAGCTTGGAGAGGGTGGTGGCCTTGCCGTCATAGGTGATGACCGCGCCGCTGGCCACCGTGTAGGTCACGCTCTTCCCGCTCTTGAACTCGTTGATGGTGAGCTTGCCGGGGGTCTGGGAGTAGCTCACGCTGCGGATGGAGCCCTGTACATAGTCGGAGGCGGTATCCACATTCAGGGCGGAGACGGTGGAAACCTCGTCGTTGGAGACCCGCAGGGTCACATAGTCTCCCACATGGCCGGTGCTCAGCTTGCCCACCGCGCCGTTAATGGTGACCCCCGCTCCGGAGGGCACGGTATAGCGGGTCTTCACCCCGCTCATGCTGGTGACCTGCACCGTGTAGGACCCGTCGCTGTTGCTCTTCACCTCGGAGAGCAGGCCATTCTCCTGCCGGGTGCCGCCGGTGAGGCGCAGGGCGGCCAGATGGCCCTGGGCGTCCACCATGCACTCGGCCCGGGCATAGCCCGCCCCGTCGTCCAGCAGCTCCACGCCGCCGGTGGCGTTGCCCACCTGCACTTCGGTAAAGCGGTCGGCCCGGAAGTCGCGCACACCGCTGCCGGTCTGCACGGTGACAGTATGTCCCTCCATATCCGATACGCTGCCCGACAGCGTCTCCAGCGCGCCGCTGACCCAAACGGCGGTGGGGGTGCCGCTGCTGTTAAGCTTCACCCGGGCATAGGAGCCGTTTTTCAGGGCTCCGCCGGTGGACTTCATATTGTTCTCATAGATGGTGACCCCGGCGGGGAGGGTGAGGGTGCGCGCGCCGCTCAGGGGGCTCTGGATGGTGAGGACGGTGGTCCCGCCGCTACTCACCGAGGTGGAGGTGATGGTGCCGCCCACCCAGTCATAGGTGGTGTAGTCGGCCAGCTCCACTGTGATGCCCTTCTCCTTCATAAAGTCCATGGCACGGCGCATCAGAGAGGTCATCGAGGCACGGTTCACGCTGCTCTTGGGGAGAAAGCGGTTGAGCTCGTCCCCCTTGAGGATGCCGTAGTCGGTGAGGAGATACACATAGGGCCGCAGGTCCCGGGAGATACTGTCCTGGTCGGCAAAGGTCAGCTCGTACTCGGTCAGGCTCTCGGCCGCGCCGTCGATCTGCATGGCCCGGGCCAGGTAGAGGGCCACCTTCTCCCGGTGGATGGCGTTGAGCAGCCCGCTCCCGTTGGCCAGGGCCTTGAGCTCGGCGCTCGTGATGATTCCGGTCTCCAGGCACACCGCCAGATCGGGGGCCGCCCAGGTGAGCATATCGGCGGGCACGATCTCCTTCAGGGTATCCTCCCAGGCCTGGGCGATCTTGGTCTTGGTGGCGCTGTCGACGCCGGTCACCCGGGCACAGAAGAGCAGGGCCTCCACCGCGCTCATGGCGGCGTCGGGCTTGAAGGTCCCGTCGTTATATCCGCTGACCAGCCCCAGGGAGGAGAGATATTCCACATCGGCCTTGGCCCAGTGGCCGTTCAGATCGGTAAAGGTCGCCGCCGCCGCGGGCGCTGCGCTCAGACTCACCGTCATGGTCAGGGCCAGGGCTGCGGAGAGCCATCTTGTTCCTTTCATTCCATACACCTCCGGAAAATGACGTTGGGATGTTTCCAATCATCAGACGCATTTCAGCAGGGAAAGTTCCACTTATTTCAAATTATATCCGCTCTCCATATAAAAAGCAACCTGCCGGGGTCATTTTGTCCAAAAGGCCGTTCCTTCGACCGGAAAATACACGGTTGCGGCCGCCTATCTTCCTGTGATAAAATAAAATGCATATGTAACCACTTTGCGGTGCAAAAAAACACCTCATCCTATGGATCAGGAGTCTGTATATGAAGGATATTTCCGACAAATCCCGGACCTGGACCGCTGCCGCGCTGGTGCTGGTCTGTCTGGCTGTGATTGGATGTGCTACGGCCTATACGCTGCGTGTACTCCACCTGATGCGCTCGGATACCGACCAGTATCTCCTGGAAAATGCGAAGAACGCCGTTCTCACGGTGACCAGCCGGGTCGAAGAAGATTTTTATAACCTGAATCTGGCGGCCGAGACCTGCGCCAACCTGCCCGATCGGGAGAATCGGCTGACCCACCTGCGCAATCTGGCCGGTGGGCAGACCCTGGACAAGCTGGCGCTGGCCGAGCCGGACGGGACGCTCTACCTCACCAACGGCAATTCGTTTTCCATGGCGGGCAACTCCATTGTGGAGCAGGCCCTCCAGGGCTCCGAAGTACTGGCGATCAGCCAGGAATTCTCCCTGGACGACCAGACCGAGTATCTGGTGTACGCCGTGCCCATCGTAGGCCACGACAATTCCATTCTGGGCGCCCTCATCTGGCGGGACACCCAGCGGTTTGTGACCCACTGGTTTCCCCAGAACCAGTCCGACCGCATCACCATTGTAGAGTCTGACGGCTCCATCATTCTCTCGGAGCAGTGGGGCGAAAATGTCTTTGACCTTCTCTCCCGCACCGTGCCCGAGCGGGACTGTTCCCTGGATCAGCTTCGCTCTGACCTCTCTGAGGGCCGCCAGGGCATCTTTTACTATCACAACACGGTGGAGGAGGCGGCCATCACCTACTTCCCCCTTCCGTTCGGGAACTGGTTTTTGCTGCTGCGTACGCCGCTGGAGAGCATGAACCGCTCCCTCTCCCAGGCCATGCTGCTGGGAATCCTTCTGTGCTTCCTGCTGGGGGCGGCCTTCCTGCTGTTCCTGTACTTTTTCCGCCGGGCGCAGCAGCGGCATACCCAGCTGCTGGAGCAGCTGGCCTTCTCCGATCCCGTCACCGGGGGTGACAATGCCCTGCGCTTCTCCATGCGGGTGGAAAAGATCCTCCCGGAGGCCCCTCCCGCCTCCTATGTCCTGGTCAGCGCGGATATCCAGGCCTTTGGTCTGGTCAACCGGATCTTTGGAGAGAGCGCGGGGGACCGGGTCCTCTCCCACCTGTGCCGCTCCTTCCAGGACCGCCTCCAGCCCGGAGAGCTGGTGGCCCGGGACACCCAGGATCAATTCCTTCTCCTCCTTCACGCGGACCTTCCCGCCGCGCTGGAGGCCCGGCTGGAGGAGATGGCCCGCCATGTCAACCGCTTCAACGAGCACACCCCCACCCCCTACTATCTCCATCTCACCATCGGCCTGTGTCTGGTCAACGATCCATCCCATCCCCTCTCCGATCTGTTGGACCAGGCCAACCTGGCCCGGAAGCGGGCCCGGCAGCACTCCACAGACAAGCTCTCCACCTGTGCCTGGTACCGTCCGGAGGACCAGGAGCAGCGCCTGCGGGAGCAGAACATCTGCAATCAGATGGAGCGCGCGCTGGAGAACGGCGATTTCAAGATCTATCTCCAGCCCAAATTCTCCCTGGCCGGCCGCCGGGTGGTGGGGGCGGAGGCCCTGGTCCGCTGGCAGGACGGGGAGCAGGCCTTTTTCCGCCCGGACTCCTTTATCCCGTACTTTGAGCGCAACGGTTTTATCACCCGGCTGGACCGGTATATGTTTGAGCAGAGCTGTATCCAGCTGCGCCAGTGGCTGGACGCCGGGCTGAAGCCGGTGCCCATCTCGGTGAACTTCTCCCGGGCCAACCTGGCCGTGGGCACTCTGGCCGCCTATCAGGCCATCCAGGAGCGCTACGGCGTGCCCCCCTCCCTGTTGGAGTTTGAGCTCACCGAGACCATGATGGGGGAGAATCCCACCTTCTTCTCCGAGGTGGTGGAGGCCATGCATCAGATGGGCTTCCAGTGCTCCATCGACGACTTCGGCAGCGGCTACTCCACCCTCTATATGCTCCAGCAGGTCCAGGTGGACACCATCAAGCTGGACAAATCCCTCTTTGACGGGCTGCGTTCCCAGCCGGAATGTCCCCGCACCGCCATTGTGGTGGAGGCCGTCCTTCAGCTGGCCCGCCGCCTTGGCCTCAAGACAGTGGCCGAGGGGATCTCCACCCAGGAGCAGCTGGAATTTCTCAAGCACTATCCCTGCGACATGGTACAGGGATATTACTTCTCCCACCCCCTCCCTGCGGAGGAGTTCTGCCGGCGGTTCCTCCGCCCGGCCGACGCTCCGCCGGAAGTGGAAGTACCGTAAGCAAGCGGCCCGGGACGGTTTTTCCGTCCCGGGCCCTTTCTGTTTTCTCCTCAATTTTCTTCCAGCAGGCGGTCAATGGCCCTTGCCACACCGTCCTCCCGGTTGCTGGCGGTGATCCGGCGCGCCAGGGCGCGGATGGCCTCGGTGGCATTTCCCATGGCGATGGGCATTCCCACCGCCGTCAGCATGCCCCGGTCGTTGTCACTGTCCCCGATGGCGGCGCACTCCTCCAGCGCGATCCCCAGCCCTCTGGCCAGGGCGGCCAGTCCGGTCCCCTTGTCCACACCGGCGGGGACGATCTCAAAATTATAGGGCGCTGAGGAGGTCAGCTCCACATCGGCGTACTCTCCCAGCTCCGCCAGCAGGGGCGGGAAGGTCTCCGGCGCACCCTGGGCATAGATCTTGCTCAGGGGCAGCCCCTCCCGCTCCAGGACGGCGCCGGGGCTTCCCTCCACCCGCTTGCACCGGTGGAACCCGGCGCTGGGATAGGCGCGGAAGATCTCATCCCCCTTGGGATTGACCAGCAGCTCCTCCCCGGCGAAGAGCATAAGGCCCAGCTCCTCCCGCTCCAGCCGCTCCACCAGGGCCAATCCGGTCTCCCGGGGCATGTCCCACCGGCGGGTGTTGCGCCGCAGACCCAGATCGGCCAGGGCCGCGCCCCCTTGGCAGACCAGCACGCGGTCGCACCCGGCCTGGTCGGCCACATCCTCCGACTCCTGCCAGGAGCGGCCGGTGCACAGCACGACCTTCATCCCCGCCGCCCGGGCCCGGGCGATAGCCTCCCGATTGGCGGGACTCACCCGGCCGTCCGGACCGATCAGGGTCCCGTCAATATCCAGTGCGATGAGCCGATACATACCCCACGTCTCCTTTTCTCCGCTCCGTGCACTCAGGCTACGGCCAGCGCCAGCAGGCCGATCACCCAGAGATGCAGCGGGTAGAATCCATAAAACAGATATTTGGACGCCGCTGTTTTGGGTCCACGCTCCCCATTATAGAGCATCAGAAAGGGAATCGCCAGAACAAAGAGGAAATCGGAATTATATCCCAGCATGACCAGCGTCTCAAACCGGGTCGGATAGGGCACATAGGACAGCGCCAGCAGCACGGCCGAGCCGGCCAGCCACAGCCCGTTGCGCAGAGCGACCCGGTCCCGCAGGACGTAGGCCGTGAGCATAAAGGGCAGGACTATGATCCCTCCCTCTGCCAGAACGGCCCCCAGGACCAGGACGGCGGCCACACCGCCGATACACAGGACCTTTTTCCCCCGGTGTGGGGTGTTCCTCCCCTGCTCCAGGATGTTCAGCATCAAAACGCCCAGCGCCAGTGTGAAGAAGATGTTATTGGATATATACAGCCCCTTCGAAGCGCCCAGCATGTGATAGAGCGCATTTCCCGCCGCAGCGCGCAGCAGGGCCGATTGTAACAGGTCCGGTCATGCTCCGTCAACACACCCAAGGGAATCCATCGCTTTTCTTTATGAAAACGTAAGACATTCTCCCTCTACACGAAAAAACTGCCGCTCCCCGGAGTGTTCCGGAGAGCGGCAGTTTTGCTTCAGCTTCTCATGTTGGCGGCCTGATCCCACCCGTTCGGGAGGGCTCAGCGCATGGTATAGAGCATGGTGGCCACTTCGCCGCGGGTGATGGACTGGTTGGGATTGAGCTTGTTGCCGTATCCCGACACCACGCCCTGACCCACCAGGATGCGGACATAGTCCAGGGCCCAGGCGGGCACGTCTCCCGCGTCGGCCGCGGTGAGGGCGGGGGCCTCATACCCCTTGGCCTGGGTCCGGCCCAGAATGGTCATGACCTCCACACGGCTGATGTTGGCATTGGCGTTCAGGTAGAGCTTTCCGCCGCTCTCGCTGCCGCTGAGGATGCCCAGGCTGTACATGGCCTTGATCTCCCCCAGGGCCCAGGCGGGCGCCTGATCGGCGTCGGCAAAGGGCAGCTCCACATCGGCGTACTGCTCCAGATCCAGGTCCAGCCAGCGGGCCACCAGGGCGAAAAACTCGCCCCGGGTGATGTTCCGGTCGGGGGCAAAGGTGAGGGGCTCGCCCGGTGCCCCGGTGCCGGAGGTCACGCCGGTATCATAGAGGTAGGTGGCATACTTGGCCGCCCAGTGTCCCGTCATATCGGTAAAGACATTGGCATGCGCTGCGTCGGGGGCGATGTCCGCCGAGGCCCGGGCCAGATTGCCGCTGGCGTCGCTGGCGGTCACGGTGACCCGGTGGGCCTTCCCATCCGAGGCGGGCAGGGTGGCACTCAGGCTGTTGGTGCTCTCGTTCCAGGTCACCTCCAGGGGCGTGCCGTCATAGGTGGCCTCCACGTTTTTGGCGTAACTGGTCTTATCCACATCGTCGGTGACGGTGGCGGTGACCTGGCTGCCCGAGACCTTTACCGTCACATTGGGTGCGGCGTTGTCCTCCATCTGCTGGTTAGCGGTGGTCAGCTGGTCCACCCAGATGGTGCCCTGGCTCTGCGCCCCGCCGCCGTAGATGATGTTCAGTCCACTCAGCGCGGTAGCGCCCTGCGGCAGCTCCACCGAGATCTTCTTCCAGCCGGTGAAGTCCAGTCCGGTGAGAACCACAGGCTCCACCGCGGCTCCCTCGCCGCTGCCCACGGTCACGCTGGCGGTCAGGCTGTTGCCCGAGCCGTCGCCGTAGACCCACAGGTCCAGTCTGCGCTCCCCGTCGGTGATGGGCAGGTTCACGCTCAGGGCGGCGGTACCGTTCTGGGCGGCGTCATAGTCCAGACGCACGCTCTGGCGGCCAAAGCGCACGTGCTCCAGTCCGGTCTCGGGGGAGGCGGTGACGGTCTCGCCGCTCACAAAGGCGGACAGGTCCCCCTCACAGTTCTCCAGGGGCAGGATGTGTCCGGCCACGCTGACGGGGATGCTCACGCTCTTCCCGCCGGCGCTCACGGTGAGGGTGCCGCTGGCTCCCTCGCTCCCGGCGGTAAAGACGCCGTTGGGGTCCACGGTGCCCACCGCCGGGTCACAGGTCCAGGTATAGCTGCTGTCCTGGGAGACCAGGGAGAGCTTCCGGTAGACCGCGTCGGCCTTCAGGTTGACCTGCTCTCTGGGCGCCACATTGAGGGCGGTCACAGACTTTCCGCTGCTCTCATTCCGCAGGGAGATGGAGTCGGGGGTCTTGACCACCGTCATGGTGGCGCTCCCCTCCGCGCCGCCGCCGCTGGCGGTGACCTGGGTGGTGCCGCTCTCACTGCCGGCGGTAAAGAGGCCGTCTGTGGTGACCAGTCCGTCCCCATTCTGGATGAAATAGCTCACCGGTGTGGTGTCGCTCATGGGGTAGTAGGCGGTGTCCAGGGCCTGTGCGGAGAGCTGGATGCTGCTGCCCGCCAGGAGCATAGCGTCGCTGGGGGTCACATAGTAGGAGCCCAGGACGCCGGTGGCCGTCAGGGTGGTGGTGAGGAAAATAGCGGTGCTGTTGGCCCGCTGGGAGCCGCCCGAGGGCTTGTTCACCACGCCCAGGGTGCTCTCACCGGGATAGGTGGCGCCCAGGGTGGTGGAGCCGCCGCCGTCCAGAGCCACTGCCTCCACGCAGCCCAGCTCGATCAGGCGCATGGCCACCTGCTCCAGTGTCGCGCCCACGCTGTACCCGGACTGGTCCCCGTCAATGGTGTAGAAGACGACGCTGCCGTCTGCCTTCAGACCGATGGCGGTGCGGGCCCGGCGGGTCTTGGCGTTGGGGTCGTTGATGAAGCTGGCGTAGTCCACCTGTCCGGCGTTCACCAGGCGGCTGGGGGCGCCGGTGGCCTCCACCGCCTCGGTCCAGCGGGTGTCGCTGGTGGCAAAGTCCACCTCCACCGTGTCCCCGGCCTTGAGGGCCTTGAGGGGGGCGGTGGCCGCCTCGCCGCTCTTATTGTTGACCGTCAGGACATATTTCCCGCTGGGGATGGCGATGGAAGAGTTGGATTCCAGCACCTGGTCCACGGTGAAGGTCATGCGGCTCATGACCGCGGGGGCCTCCCGCCGGGTGAGGACCGCTCCGTCCTCCCGGGTGACGGTCTCGCCCACTCCGTCCAGCACCGGGGTGAGGATCACGTCCACGCCAGCGCTGGTGTTGTTGGTGGTGCTGCCGAAATCACTGTTGAGGAGCACATACCCGCCCGTATCGCTGCGCACCTTATTGAGGCCGCCGGCGATGTTGTAGGTCTGGCCCCCGAAGTTGGCCCGGACGGCGATCTTGGGCTGGCCGATGAAGGCCGTCCCGTCCTCCCGGAAGCCGATGCCGTAGTACCAGGAGCCGCCCCCCTGGGAGCTGTCGGCCGACGGGGTGGAGCGCAGGATGCCGTCGGTGATGATGACCCCC
Source organism: Pseudoflavonifractor sp. MCC625 (assembly GCF_018784545.1). Taxonomy (NCBI): domain Bacteria; kingdom Bacillati; phylum Bacillota; class Clostridia; order Eubacteriales; family Oscillospiraceae; genus Pseudoflavonifractor; species Pseudoflavonifractor sp. MCC625. Next base: position 97,144 of record NZ_WQOJ01000009.1, read on the forward strand.
TCGGGCGCTCCGGTGGAGAAGGAGTAGTAGCCCCCGTTGATGCCGCCGACCACCCGTTTGCCCTGACTCTCCAGGGTCTTGGCCATGGTGGTGAGGGTCTCCCGGCTGGTGATGCTCTTGCCGTAGGCCATGGTGGGCCGCACGTCGGCGTTGGGGGTATAGGTCAGATAGTTCTCGGTGCGCAGGTCGGAATAGGTGTCGCTCCAGAAGATCTGGAAGTCCACGCCAGTCCCGGGGGAGAGTCCCACGCTGCCGCTGTGGATGTCATGTCCCAGCGCCACCGACGCAGAGGCCGCGGTACTCCCCACCATGACCAGGGCCATGGCCGCGGCGGCGGCGCGCTTGCTCCAAATGCTCATGTACAAAAAACCTCCTTGGCTGTTCACAGCCGGTCCAATCCCGATTCCTCACCGGCCGGAGAGACCCCCTCCGGCCAGGAAAAGGCGCCCGGGCAAACCGCTCCGGGCGCGCCAATACTTTGTTATGTTAACACATCGCCGCTCATTTGTAAACCGAAAGCCGTCTTTCTCCCCGATTTTCTCAGGATTGGCCCGGTTCCGTGTCCCGGACGTTCCGGCGCAGGCGGGGAAGCAGGGTGTCCAGGGCCGCCTTCTCCTGGATCTCCAGCAGGGCGCCGATGAGCTGGTTGGACACCAGGAACCCCTGGGGCGTAAAGTACCACCGCCGGTCCTGCCGGGCGGCCCAGCCCCGGCGCTCGTACTCCTCCAGCTTCTGCTCGATGGGGTCGAAGTTCATAAAATACTCCCGCCGGTACTCCCACTCCTCGATGCCCCGGGTGGTGCGCAGTCGGAGCATCAGATACTCCCCGCCCCGCTCCCGCTGGGGGATGAGCTCGGACTCGTCCACGATGTTCCCGCCGTGGAGCACCCCCTCGATATAGGCGTCCAGGTCCCGCACGAAGGAGTAGCGCCGTCCTCCGAAGTCGGAGTGGGCCCCCGGCCCGAAGCCGATGTAGGGCCGTCCCATCCAGTATTTCAGGTTGTGCCGGGACTGGAAGCCGGGCCGGGCGAAATTGGAGATCTCATACTGCTTGTATCCGGCCTTGGCCAGCCGCTCCACCATCCACAGGTACATGTCGGCCTGCATGTCGTCGTCGGGGAGGATCTCCCCCCGCTCCACCCGGGTGTAGAGGGGTGTCCCCTCCTCCACCTTCAGGCCGTAGCAGGAGAGGTGCTCCGGCTCCAGGGCCAGGGCGCTCTCCACGCTCTCTTTCCAGGCCTCCATGCTCTGGTGGGGCAGGCCGTAGATGAAATCCAGGCTCACATTTTTGATCTTGGCCTCCCGGGCGGCCTGGACCGCGGCCTTGGCCTGGGCAAAGGTGTGGGGCCGGTGGAGCCCCTCCAGGTCCCGGTCGCAGCAGGACTGCACCCCCAGGGATATGCGGTTGACCCCCGCCCGGCGCAGGCGGCAGAGCATCTTCTTCTCCACGCTGTCGGGATTACACTCCACGGTGACCTCGGCGTCCCGGGCCACGTCAAACCGGCGGCAGACCTCACCCAGCAGCTCCCGCAGGCGCTTCTCGCCGTAGTAGCTGGGGGTGCCTCCGCCAAAATAGATGGTATCGACCTGATGGCCTCGGGCCAGAGGGGCCGTCTCCCGGATGTGGGCGATCAGCGCCTTCTGATAGTCGTCCATCCGCCCCTCCCGTCCGGCCAGGGAGTAAAAGTCGCAGTAGTCACATTTTCTGCGGCAGAAGGGGATGTGGATATAGATTCCGAGTTTTCCAGCCATACAGGTACACCTTCCGATCAGGGTCTTTCTATTCTCTATATTTTTTTATTATACCCTGTTTCTCCCCAGTTGAAAAGCGTTTCCAGCTTCTTCCGTATCCGGCAGGGCGGCGGCCTTGACTTTTCCGCCCCCCCTGCTATACTTCATATACCTGCTCCCGCCCGGCCGGGAGCCCTTTGCACACAGGAGGAATCGGCATGGAAGATCATTCTCCCCGGCGGCTCACCCTCACCGTCTCCCCCGCCCAGGAGGGGAGCACCGTGGACACCCTGCTGCGGCGGACTCTGGGCCTGTCGGGCACCTCGGTGAAGCGGGCCAAGCGCGTGCCCGGCGGCATCCAGCTGGACGGCGTGCCCGTCTTTGTCACGGTCCGGGCCCGCTCCGGGCAGCAGCTCTCCGTCCTGGTGGGGGACACCGAGGCGGATGAGACCCTTGTCCCCACCCCCGGCCCTCTGGACATCCGCTATGAGGACGCGGACATTCTCCTCCTCAACAAGGCCCCCGGGGTGGCGGTCCACCCCAGCCCGGACCACTTTGACCATACGCTGGGTAATTTTGTGGCCTATTATTACAAAACGTCGGGGCAGATCGCCCGGTTTCGCCCGGTCAACCGGCTGGACCGGGGGACCTCTGGCCTCATGTGCGTGGCCAAGCACGCCCACGCCCACGAGCTTCTCAAGGAGCAGCTCCACACTCCCGCTTTCCGCCGGGTCTACCTGGCTGTATGCGAGGGGTGCCCCCCATCCGACCGGAGACTGGTGGATGCCCCCATCGGCCGGGCGGAGGACTCCCTCCTCTGGCGGGAGGTCCGCCCCGACGGCGCCCCCGCCCGCACCCGGTATGAGGTGCTCTCCCGGGGCGAGGGTCGGAGCCTGGTGCGCCTGGAGCTGGAGACCGGGCGCACCCACCAGATCCGGCTCCACATGGCCCACCTGGGCTGTCCGCTGACGGGGGACTTTCTCTACGGCCGGGAGGAACCTAACCTCATCCCCCGTCCCGCCCTCCACTCCTGGCTTCTCTCCCTGCGCCACCCCATCACCGGGGACGTGCTGGAACGGACGGCCCCCCTGCCCCCGGACCTGCTCCGCCTGCTGGAGATTTCTTCCCTCTCTCCCTCTCTTGAAGGCCCGGAGCGGGTATGATAGAATAAGGGGCAAACTCTTTCCCCGGAGGACAATCGTGAATCAACTTGAACAGCTTCCCATCCCTCTGCTCCAGTGGTTTCAGGAGCACGCCCGGGTGCTCCCCTGGCGCAGCGATCCCACCCCCTACCACGTGTGGATCTCGGAGATCATGCTCCAGCAGACCCGGGTGGCGGCGGTGCTGGACTACTACCGCCGTTTTCTGGACGCCCTCCCCACCGTGGCCCATCTGGCCGCCGTGGAGGAGGATACCCTTCTCAAGCTCTGGCAGGGGCTGGGCTACTATAACCGGGCCCGCAACCTCCAGAAGGCCGCCCGGCAGATCATGGAGGAGTTCGGCGGGGTCTTTCCCGCCTCCTACGAGGAGATCCTCTCCCTGGCCGGGGTGGGGGAGTATACGGCGGGGGCCATTTCCTCCATCGCCTTCGGCATCCCGGTCCCCGCGGTGGACGGCAACGTCCTGCGTGTGGTGGCCCGGATCACCGGTGACCGGGGGGACATTCTGAACGCCGCTACCAAGGCCCGGATGCGCGCCGCCCTGCTGGAGACCATGCCCAAACAGTTCCCGGGGGCCTACAACCAGGCCCTCATGGAGCTGGGCGCCCTGGTGTGCCTGCCCAACGGCGCGCCCCTGTGCGAGCAGTGCCCCGCCGCTTCCTTCTGTACTGCCTATCAGGAGGGGCTCACCGGCGAGCTCCCGGTCAAGGCCCCCAAGAAGGCCCGCCGGGTGGAGAAACGGACCGTGTTTCTCCTCTTCCACGGCGGCAGGGTGGCCCTCCGCCGCCGCCCCAAACGGGGCCTGCTGGCGGGACTCTGGGAGTACCCCAACGAGGTGGAGGCCGGCCCCGCCGCCCTGGAGGCCTGGGGCGTCACCCCCCGCACGCTGGAAGCGGGGGGCGCGGGAAAGCACATCTTCTCCCACATCGAGTGGCACATGCATGCCCTGTTGGCCGAGACGGCGGACGACATCCTCCCCGACGGCTGGGTCTGGGCCGACGGGCGGGAGCTGGAGGAGGTCTATGCCATCCCCAACGCCTTCCAGGCCTTCTCGGATACCGTGTCCGCCCGGCTGCGTTCCTCCCTCTGACATCACACACCAAAGGAGCGACTATGAATTTTACCGCCTTGATCGCCGCCCAGCGGCGCTACTTCAACGAGGGCCTGACCCGGAGCATCTCCTTCCGCCGGGAAATGCTCCTGCGCCTGAAACGAGGCCTGGAAAAACATGAGGAGGCCCTCCTCTCCGCTCTGGAGCAGGACCTGGGCAAGTCCCGCTTTGAGGCCTACGAGACCGAGCTGGGTATCGTCCGCTCCGAGCTCCGGGACGCCTGGAAGCACCTGGAGAAATGGGCCCGCCCCCGCCGGGTGCCCACCCCCCTCTCCCAGTTCCCCGCCGTCAGCCGGGTCTACCGGGAGCCCTTCGGGGTGGCCCTCATCCTCTCGCCCTGGAACTACCCCCTCCAGCTCACCCTGGTCCCCCTCATCTCCGCCCTGGCGGCTGGGTGCACTGCGGTGGTGAAGCCCTCGGCCTATGCCCCCGCCACCTCCCAGGCGGTGGCCGACCTGCTGGGGGAGGTCTTTGAGGAGCGCTATGTGGCCTGCGTCCAGGGCGGCCGGGCCGAGAACGCCGCCCTGCTGGAGGAGCACTTCGACTTCATCTTCTTCACCGGCAGCACCGAGGTGGGGCGCACCGTCATGGCCGCCGCCGCCCGGCATCTGACCCCGGTGGCCCTGGAGCTGGGGGGCAAGTCCCCCGTCATTCTGGCCCACGACGCCGATCTGGACCTGGCGGCCCGGCGCATCGTGTGGGGCAAGTTCCTCAACGCGGGCCAGACCTGTGTGGCCCCCGACCATGTTTGGGTCCCCGCCGAGGCCAGGGACTTTTTTGTGGAGAAGCTCAAGACCTGTATCACCCGCTTTTACGGGGAGCGGCCCCTGGAGAGCCCCGACCTTCCCCGCATCATCAACGACAAGCACTTCGAGCGTCTGCTGGGCCTCTTAAAGTCGGGAACCACCGCCTGCGGCGGCGCTTGGGACGCCTCTTCCCGGCGCATCGAGCCCACCGTCCTGGTGGATGTCACCGAGGACATGCCGGTCATGGGGGAGGAGATCTTCGGCCCCATCCTGCCGGTGCTCACCTATGAGGATCTGGACGAGCTCGTCCTCCACCTGCAGAGCAAGCCCCGGCCCCTGGCCCTGTACCTCTTCACCCGCAACCACTACCGGATGGACCGCATCAGCGCCCTGCTCCCCTTCGGCGGCGGATGCGTCAACGATACCATCGTCCACCTGGCCAACGGCAACCTGCCCTTCGGCGGCATCGGAGAGAGCGGCATGGGCCGCTGCCACGGGGAGTGGGGCTACCGCACCTTCTCCCACGAGAAGGGCATCCTGCGCAAGTTCTCACTGGACATTCCGGTGCGCTACCCGCCCCACAAGGGCAAGAGCCTGAGCACGCTCAAGAAACTCATGTGACCATATCAGAACCTATACAGAGAAAAACGGGGGAATGGAACGACCATGGCAAAGCTGTATTTTCGCTACGGCGTGATGGGGTCCAGCAAGACCGCCAACGCCCTGATGGTGCGCTATAATTACGAGGAGCGAGGGCAGGACGCCCTCCTGGTCAAGCCTGAGCTGGACCAGCGGGACGGGGCCCGCTTCGTGGCCTCCCGGGCGGGACTGAGCCATCCGTGCATCTATTTTACCGACCTGATGAAAAAGACCCCGGAGGAGCTGAAGGCCTACGCCTGTATCATCGTGGACGAGGCCCAGTTCCTCACCCGGGAGGAGGTGCGCTACCTCACCGATCTGGTGGATGAGCAGAACATCCCGGTCATCTGCTACGGCCTGCGGGCCGACTTCAAGGGGGACCTCTTCCCCGGCTCCCAGGAGCTGCTCTCCTGCGCCGACATCATCGAGGAGATCAAGACCATCTGCTGGTGCGGCAAGAAGGCCACCTGCAACGCCCGCTTTGACGAGCATGGCAACGTCCTCAAGGAGGGCGAGCAGGTGGTGCTGGGGGCCAACGACCGGTACATCGGCCTGTGCCGCAAGCACTGGAAAGAGGGCAATCTGGGACCGGACGCCCGGGTAGGCGCCCCCTCCTCCAAGTGAGGCGGCGGCCATGATCTGCAATCTCTGTCCCCGGAAGTGCGCCGCCCTGCGCACCGACACCCGCGGGGAGGGACGCTGCGGCATGCCCTCCCTTCCGGTGGTGGCCCGGGCCGCCCTCCACCAGTGGGAGGAGCCGCCCCTCTCGGGTACCCGTGGGGCGGGCACCGTCTTTTTCTCGGGCTGCCCGCTGGGGTGTGTGTTCTGCCAGAACGAGTCCATCAGCCACGAGAACTTCGGCCGCCCCATCTCGGTGGAGCGGCTGCGCGCCATCTTTCAGGAGCTCATCGACCAGGGTGCCCACAACATCGACCTGGTGAATCCCACCCACTTTGCCCACGCGGTGCTCCAGGCCCTGGAGGAGCCCCTGCCCGTGCCGGTGGTGTGGAACTCGGGGGGCTATGACGCGCCGGAGACCCTCCGCGCCCTGGAGGGGAAGGTGGACATCTATCTCCCCGACCTCAAGTACCTCCGCCCCGAGACGGCGGCGCGCTACTCCGACGCCCCCGACTATCCGGAGGTGGCCTGTGCCGCCATTCTGGAGATGTACCGCCAGACCGGCCCCTGTGTCTATGACGAAGAGGGCCTGCTCCGGCGGGGAGTCATCATCCGCCATCTGGTCCTCCCGGGGCGGCTCAGTGAGGCCAAGGCCGTCATGGACTGGGTGGCCGAGCACTTTGAACCCGGTCAGGTCCTCTTCTCCCTCATGAGTCAGTACATCCCCTGGGGCCGGGCGGCGGAGTTCCCCGAGATCAACCGGAAGCTGCGCCCCTCCGAGGCTCGCAGCGCCCGGCAGTACATGGACGCCCTGGGTCTTTCGGGCTTTACCCAGGAGGATTCCTCGGCCGCGAGTACCTTTATCCCCTCCTTTGATCTCACCGGGGTGGAGAAGCCTGCCCTCTGATTTTCCCGCAATCCCCGAAAACATTTCGTATATTCGACTTTATTTTCAACTGTTAGGAGTGAATTTATGGCCCTGAGTCGTTTCGGCTCCAACCCGCGTATGAAGGTCATGTGGCATCTCTCCTGGCCTGCCATCATCGAGCAGGTGCTGGCCACCATGGTCAGCTATGTGGACACCGCCATGGTGGGCGTGCTGGGCGCGGCGGCCACCGCCTCGGTCTCGGTGAACGCCTCCTCCATCTGGCTCATCAACGGCATTCTGGCCGGGATCGGGGTGGGCTATTCGGTGCAGGTCTCCAACGCCATCGGCGCGGAGGACGACGCGCGGGCCCGGCGCATCATCCGGCAGGGCATCCTGGCCACCGTGGTATGTGGTATGGCCGCCCTGCTTCTCTTCCAGCTGCTGGCCCCCTTCATTCCGGTCTGGCTGGGCGCGGAGCCCTCTGTCCGTCCCACCGCCACCGCCTACCTGCGCTGGTACACCCTCTGTATGCCCTTCGCCGCGGCCAGTGCCATTTTCTCGGCCATCCTGCGCTGCATGGGCAACACCAAGACCCCGCTGATCTTCAACTTCTCGGCCAACCTCATCAACCTGGTTCTCAACTTCTTCCTCATCTATGAGACGCGCACCGTCACCGTGGGCGGATTCTCCCTCACAGTCCCCGGTGCGGGACTGGGGGTGGCCGGAGCGGCCATCGCCTCGGCGGTGGCCTGGGCCTTTGCCGGGTCCATGCTGCTCTACGCGGGCATCCGTCAGGGCCCCCGCTTCCAGGTCCGGTTCCGGGAGGGCTTCCGCCCCGACAGCAGCATCATCCAGATGGCCCTCCACCTGGGCCTCCCCTCCGCCCTGGAGCGTGCCACCATCAACCTGGGCCAGATCGTCATGACCGCCCTGGTGGCCTCCATCGGCACGGTGGCCCTGGCGGCCAACCAGATCGCCACCACTGCCGAGGGCCTGTGCTATCTCCCGGCCTACGGCATCTCCTACGCCAGTGTGGCTCTGGTGGGCCAGTCAGTGGGGGCCCGCTCGGCGGAGAACGCCCGGGCCTACGGCTCCCTCTCGGCCAAGGTGGCTCTGGTCCTCTGCACCGGCCTGGCCGTCCTGCTCTTCCTCTTCGCCCCGGCCCTGGCCTCCCTCTTCAACTCCGATCCCCAGGTGGTGGAGCAGTCCGCCCTGATGCTGCGCATCGTCTGCTTCGCCGAGCCCTTCTTCGCCCTGTCCATCGTGCTCTCCAGCAACCTGCGGGGCGCCCACGATGTGCGCTATCCCATGGTGGTGGGGCTCATCTGCATGTGGGGCGTGCGCATCGTCCTGGCCCCCATTCTGGTGATCTACGGCAAGCTGGGCCTGGCCGGCGTGTGGATCGCCATGAGCGTGGACCTGATCCTCCGGGGCATCCTGTGCACCCACCGCTGGCACAGCGGAAAGTGGGTCCAGATCGCCGGACTGGACGCCCAGCCCGCGGTCCACACCACGCCCTCCTGATGTGGATAAAAAGAAAAAACACCGCCCGTCTCCTGCTGCACATGAGGAGACGGGCGGTATTTTTATTTCATCCGGTTGCGGAGCGGTTCTCCGGCCAGATAGCGGCGCAGGTTGTCCAGCGCGATTTCCACCAGCCGGTCCCGGATGGCGGGAAGGTGATCGCCCCCCGCCACGTGGGGGGTGATGAGGCAGTGCTCGGCCCGCCACAGGGGATGGTCCTCGGGCAGGGGCTCCGGGGAAGTCACATCCAGGCCGGCCCCCCAGAGGTGTCCCTCCTCCAGTGCCTGGGCCAGGGCGTCGCAGTCCACGGCGCTCCCCCGTCCGGCGTTGAGGAGGATGGCGTCCTCCTTCATCCGCCCGATGCGGGCCCGGTCCATGAGCCGGTCGGTCTCCGGGCTGTGGGGGAGGACCAGGGCCACCACGTCCGCCTTGGGCAGCCACTCGTCCAGCGCGGACAGGGGGTGCATCTCGTCGATGCCCTCCGCCCCCCGCTCGGGGGAGCGGCGCAGGCCCACGGTATGTGCCCCCATCCCCTTGACCAGCCGGGCAAAGGCGGAGCCGATGTCCCCGGTGCCCGCCACCAGTACGGTGGCTCCTGCCAGGGTCTTGACCTCTCCCAGCGGGGTCCAGCAGTGCCGGTTCTGGGCGTCCCGGTACTGGTGCAGGCGCTTGCACAGGGCCAGAAGGGTGGCGAACATATGCTCGGACACCGCCTGCCCATAGGCCCCCACGGCGGAGGTGAGCATGGCCCCCTCCCGCAGCACCCCCTCCTTCAGATAGGGGTCCACCCCGGCGCTCCAGGTCTGGAGCCAGCGGAGCTGTCCGGCCTTTGCCACCCGGTCCGTGGGGGCACAGCCCAGAATGACGGTGGCCCGGGCATACTCCTCCTCGGGGGCCTCGGGGGAAAAGCGGGTGGCCGCCACCGGGCGGAAGAGCTGTTCCACACCGGGTGCGGCCGCTGCAAAGGCCGCGCGCTCCTCCCCGGTCAGTGGCAGAAAATTCAAAATCGTTTCCATGACGGGACCTCCTCCCTATGATGCGTCCTGATGGCGCAGGCGGGACATCTACTCTCCCAGCAGGTCCTGGAGGATCTCCACCGCGTCGTAGACCATCCGGTCGCAGTGGGGCTTACGCTCCTCGCCGTTCTCCTTGGCCCGCTGAAGGAGCCCCGCGCAGTCCAGCGCCTGGTTCTTCTCCCGGAAGCGGCGCAGCAGCTCCCGGCTCTCGGCCTCTCCCTTTCCGGCCATACCCAGGGCCATGAGCGCGCCGGTCACGGCCCCGCAGGTGGAGCCGTGGCGCATCCCGGCGCCGAAGTGGGCCCCCAGCTGGAAGGCGGCCTTCTCATCCAGGCCGCACTGGTCCGCAAAGGGCAGGAGCACCGCCTGGGCGCAGTTATAATGTACGTTGGTATCGCCCCGCAGCGCGCGGCAGGCTTCCATTCGATCCATACAATGATTCTCCTTTTCTCACAATTGGCTTAGGCCTGGAGGTCGCCCTCCAGCACCATCTGGCGGTAGTCCAGGAACTGGAATCCCAGCCGCTGGTAGAGCCGGATGGCCCCCTCGTTCACGTCGGTGACCTCCAGACGGATGCGGGGGTAGTTGGGGTACTGCTCCTTCACCCAGCGGAACACGGCGGTGCCGTAGCCCTTGCCCCGGCAGGCGGGGGTGAAGTACATCTCCTCAAAAAAGACGCAGCGGCCTCCCACCTCGCCGGAGTAGCACTCGGTGAGGTAGGCATAGCCCACGGCCTGCCCGTCCTCCACCAGGAGCATGCCCCGGAGGAGAGGCTCAGCCGGGTCCACCGCGTCCCGGAAGGTGCGCTCCAGGACGGCGGGGTCGGTGTCGTGGTCCACGGCGGGACTCTGGTAAAAGGCCTGGACCATGGGCATAACCACATCGTGGTCGGCGGCGGTCATGGCGCGGATCTCAAACATATGGATTTCCTCCTGTGTAATCGTAACTTGGGTTGTTTTTCGGTCCATCAATTAAAAATGTCGGCGTGCTCGGTGAAGAGCCGCCGGATCTGCTCCTTCAGGGGCTGGTGCTCCGGCCGGTCCAGGGTGGGGTCCTCGGCCAGCAGAGCCTGGGCGGCTTCCTGGGCCTCCTTGAGCAGGCGGGTGTCCCCGGCCAGGTCGGCGATGCGCATCTGGGGCAGGCCGTGCTGCCGCTTGCCGAAGAAGTCGCCGGGCCCCCGGAGCTTCAGGTCCTCCTCCGAGATGCGGAAACCGTCGGTGGTCTGGGTGAGGACTTTGAGCCGGGCACGGGTCTCCTGGTTCCGGTTGGAGGTGATGAGCACGCAGTAGGACTGGTGCTTTCCCCGCCCTACCCGCCCCCGGAGCTGGTGGAGCTGGGAGAGACCGAACCGGTCGGCGTTCTCCACGATGATGAGGGAGGCGTTGGGCACGTCCACCCCCACCTCGATGACGGTGGTGGAGACCAGCACATCCAGCGCGCCCCCCGCAAAGGCGGCCATGGCGGCCTCCTTCTCCCTGGGCTTGAGCCTGCCGTGGACAAAGCCCACCCGCAGGTCGGGAAAGACCCCCTCCTGGAGGTCCTTGGCGTAGGCGGTGACCGCCTTCAGGTCGGCAAAGCCGGGGGGCGGCTCCACCCCCTCGGGGGAGGGCTGGGCCTCCTCCACCGCGGGACAGACGATATAGACCTGCCGCCCCTCGGCCACCTGCCGCCGGACGAACTGATACATACGCGCCCGCTTGTCCTCCCCCACCAGGAAGGTCTCCACCGGGGTGCGCCCCGGGGGGAGCTCGTCGATGACGCTCACATCCAAATCCCCATAGATGATGAGGGCCAGGGTACGGGGGATGGGGGTGGCCGACATGACCAGCACATGGGGGGAGAGCCCGCCCCCCTTGGCCGCCAGGGCGGAGCGCTGCCCCACGCCGAAGCGGTGCTGCTCGTCGGTGATCACCAGGCCCAGCCGGGCAAAGTCCACCCCCGCGGAGAGGATGGCGTGGGTGCCCACCAGCAGGTCGATCTCCCCGGCGGCCAGGGCGGCGCGGACCTTCTTCTTCTCACTGGCGCGCATGGAGCCGGTGAGAAGTCCCACCCGCAGCCCCGCCGGGGCGAGCACCCCCGACAGGGTGCGGAAGTGCTGCTCGGCCAAAATCTCGGTGGGGGCCATCAGGGCGGCCTGCCACCCGGACTTCCAGGCCAGGAAGCAGCAGGCCGCCGCCACCATGGTCTTGCCCGAGCCCACATCGCCCTGGACCAGCCGGTTCATGGGGCGGCCCGAGGCGCAGTCCTCCGCCGCCTCCCGGATAGCCCGCTGCTGGGCCTGGGTGAGGGCGAAGGGAAGGAGCGCAAAAAAGGGCTCCAGGCTCTCCCGCCGGAAAGTGGGGCCGGACGCCCCCTCCCGCCGGGAGCGGAGAAAGGCCAGACCGCAGGAGAGGTAGAAGAGCTCCTCAAAGATGAGCCGCCGCCGGGCCAGATCCAGTGCCTCCTCGGAGGCCGGAAAGTGGATGTTCTGGTAGGAGTAGCCGCAGGCGGCCAGGGCGTGCTCCTGCCGCACCCGGAAGGGGAGGATCTCGGGCATCTCCTGGGCGCAGTCCTGGGCGCACCGGAGGGTGAGCCCCGAGAGCAGGTTGTTGGAGATCCCCGCCGTCAGGGGGTAGATGGGCATGATCCGCCCGGTGAAGCGGGGGCGGTCCTCCGGCTCAAAGACCGGGTTGGTCATCCTCCGGCGGGGAGGCAGGCCCTCCACCATACCGTAGAAGATATAGCTCTCCCCGGGGACCAGGGCATTTTTCACATAGCCCTGGTTGAAGAAGGTGACCTCCATGGAGCCATGGGCGTCCACCACCCGCACCTTGGTCAGCTCCAGCCCCTTGCGGACGTAGGAGCGGCGGGGCGGCTCGGCCACCATGGCGGCCACGCACACGGGGATCCCCACCGGGGCCGCCGCGATGGTATAGTGCTTCCGCCGGTCCTCATAGTCCCGGGGGAAATAGCGCAGCAGATCCTCCACGGTGGCCAGGCCCAGCTTCTCCAGCCGGGCAGCCCGCGCCTCCCCGATCCCGGGCAGCTCCCGCACGCCGGAGCCCAGGGTCAGTTCCATGCCGATCCCTCCTCTCCCCGGGCAATATCTTTTAGTTTACCACAAATCATCGGACAGCGGCAAGGCCGTCCCCGCCGCCGGAAGACTCTGGTGGTTTTTCCCAAGGGTTTCTTCCTTCGGGCACGGAATCCTGTCTCTTCTGCCAAAAATGCAATTTTGACATAAAAGGATTGCAAAACCAAGAGTCTAGACTTATAATATTCGTAAAACAAATGGCTGTTTTGAAGGAAATAAAGGCAAATTCACCGAAGCATCCCAAGAATGCACAGCAAGGTATTGCAGGAATTCCTTCATATTAATGCAAGAAAGGACGGTATTCCCCATGGCAGAACACTCCTTCGGAAAAGTCCTGGTGGCAAACCGCGGCGAGATCGCCATCCGCGTCTTCCGCGCCTGCTACGACCTGGGACTTCACACGGTGGCCATCTATTCCAATGAGGATACATACAGCCTTTTCCGCACCCGTGCGGACGAGGCCTATCTCATCGGGGAGAACAAGAGCCCCCTGGGCGCTTACCTGGACATCCCCGCGATCATCGACCTGGCCAAGCGGCGCAATGTGGATGCCATCCACCCCGGCTACGGCTTCCTGAGCGAGAACGCCGACTTTGCCCGGGCCTGTGAGGAGGCGGGGATCGCCTTCATCGGCCCCTCCTCCAAGATCCTGGGCCAGATGGGCGACAAGCTCACCGCCAAGGCCATCGCCCACGCCTGCAACGTCCCCACCATCCCCGGCTCCACCCAGCCCCTGAAGGACGGGGACGAGGCGCTGGAGAAGGCCATCTCCTACGGCTTCCCCATCATCCTCAAGGCGGCCGGCGGCGGCGGCGGCCGCGGCATGCGCCGCTGCGACAGCCCCGAGGAGGTCAAGCCCGCCTTTGAGCTGGTCAAGAGCGAGGCCAAGAAGGCCTTCGGCAACGAGGACATCTTCATTGAGAAGTACCTGGTGGAGCCCAAGCACATCGAGGTGCAGATCCTGGGCGACCAGTACGGCAATGTGGTCCACCTGGGTGAGCGCGACTGTTCCCTCCAGCGCCGCTACCAGAAGGTGGTGGAGTTCGCCCCCGCCTGGTCGGTGCCCGAAAAGACCCGTCAGGCCCTCTACGAGGACGCCGTCAAGGTGGCCAAGCACGTGGGCTATGTCTCGGCCGGCACGGTGGAGTTCCTGGTGGACAAGGACGGCAACCACTACTTCATCGAGATGAACCCCCGCATCCAGGTGGAGCACACGGTCACCGAGATGGTCACCGGCATCGACCTGGTCCGGGCCCAGATCCTCATCGCCGAGGGCAAGCCCCTCTCCACCCCCGAGATCGGCATGGCCAGCCAGAGCGATCTGAAGATGAACGGCTACGCCATCCAGTGCCGCGTCACCACCGAGGACCCGGCCAACAACTTTGCCCCCGACACCGGCAAGATCACCTCCTACCGCTCCGGCGGCGGCTTCGGTGTGCGTCTGGACGGCGGCAACGCCTACACCGGCGCGGTGATCTCCCCCTACTACGACTCCCTGCTGGTCAAAGTGACCTCCTGGGACTCCACCTTTGAGGCGGTCTGCCGCAAGGCCCTGCGCGCCATCAGCGAGGAGCATGTCCGCGGCGTCAAGACCAACATCCCCTTCGTCACCAACATTCTGAACCACCCCACCTTCCGGGCTGGCAAGTGCCACACCAAGTTCATCGACGAGACTCCCGAGCTCTTCGAGTTTGAGAACAGCCGGGACCGTGCCACCAAGGTGCTCAAGTACATTGCCCAGATCCAGGTGGATAATCCCTCCGCCGAGCGGGTCCAGCGGGACATTCCCCGCTTCCCGCCCTTCGAGCACACCCCGCCCAAGTGCACCGGCCTCAAGCAGCTTCTGGACGCGAAGGGCCCCGAGGCTGTGCGGGACTGGGTGCTGGATCAGAAGAAGCTCCTCATCACCGACACCACCATGCGCGACGCCCACCAGTCCCTCCTCTCCACCCGGGTGCGCACCCGGGATATGCTCAAGGGGGCCGAGGGTACCGCCGAGATCCTGAACGACTGCTTCTCCCTGGAGATGTGGGGCGGCGCCACCTTCGATGTGGCCTACCGCTTCCTCCACGAGTCCCCCTGGGAGCGGCTGGAGATGCTGCGGGAGAAGATCCCCAACATCCCCTTCCAGATGCTTCTGCGCGGCGCCAACGCCGTGGGCTATACCAACTATCCCGATAACCTCATCCGGGCCTTCGTCCGGGAGGCCGCCCGCACCGGCATCGACGTGTTCCGCGTCTTTGACTCCCTGAACTGGATTCCCGGTATGGAGGTGGCCATGGACGAGGTCCTCAAGCAGGGCAAGCTCTGCGAGGCCACCCTCTGCTACACCGGCGACATCCTGGATCCCAAGCGGGACAAATACACACTGGATTACTATGTGAAGATGGCCAAGGAGCTGGAGCGCCGGGGCGCCCACATGCTGTGCATCAAGGATATGTCCGGCCTCCTGAAGCCCTACGCCGCCAAGAAGCTGGTCACCACCCTCAAGAATGAGGTGGGCCTGCCCATCCACCTGCACACCCACGACACCTCGGGCAACCAGGTGGCCGCCTACCTGATGGCTGCCGAGGCCGGCGTGGACATCGTGGACTGCGCCATCGACTCCATGTCCTCCATGACCAGCCAGCCCTCCATGAACGCGGTGGTCTCCGCCCTCCAGGGTCAGGAGCGGGATACCGGTCTCGATCCCGAAAAGCTCCAGAAGCTCTCCGACTACTGGGCCGATGTGCGCCTGCGCTACGAGAACTTCGAGGCCGGGATCAAGAACCCCTCCACCGACATCTACCGCTACGAGATGCCTGGCGGCCAGTACACCAACCTCAAGAGCCAGGTGGAGAGCCTGGGCCTGGGCCATCAGTTCGAGGACGTCAAGGAGATGTATGTGAAGGTCAACCACATGCTGGGCGATATCGTGAAGGTGACCCCCTCCTCCAAGATGGTGGGCGACCTGGCCATCTTCATGGTGCAGAACCAGCTCACTCCCGAGAACGTCGTGGAGCGGGGCGAGGCCCTCACCTTCCCCGACTCGGTGGTGTCCTACTTCAAGGGCATGATGGGTCAGCCCGCCTGGGGCTTCCCGGAGGATCTCCAGAAGGTGGTCCTCAAGGGCGAGGAGCCCATCACCTGCCGTCCCGGCGAGCTGCTGGAGCCCATCGACTTCGACAAGGCCCGGGAAGAGGTCCAGAAGTTCTATCCCGAGGCCTCCGAGCGCACCGTCATCTCCTGGTGCCTGTATCCCAATGTGGTGGAGGAGTTCTGCCGCCACCGGAAGGAGTACGGCTACATCATGCGCATGGGCAGCCATGTGTTCTTCAACGGTCTGGCCCTGGGCGAGACCAACAAGATCAACATCGAGGACGGCAAGACCCTGGTCATCAAGTACCTGGGCCTGGGCGACCTGAACGAGGACGGCACCCGCAACGTGCAGTTCGAGCTCAACGGTATGCGCCGCGAGGTGGCCGTGCCCGATAAGCACGCGGTCTCCCAGGTGCGTCCGGTCACCATGGCCGACCCCGAGGACAAGAGCCAGATCGGCGCGTCCATCCCCGGCATGGTCTCCAAGGTGAGCGTCAAGCCCGGCGACACCGTGGAGGAGAACCAGGTGGTGGCCGTTATCGAGGCCATGAAGATGGAGACCAGCGTGGTGGCCCGCAAGGCCGGCACCGTGGACCAGGTCCTCATCCAGGAGGGCTCCTCCGTCAAGGCGGGCGAGCTGCTCATGACCATCAAGCTCAAGTAAATCGATCTGTCCATAAAAGTGGGGCATGGCCTTTCGGCCATGCCCCACTCTATCTGTATTTTCCTTTCTTACCGAAGCGTTACTTCCATCGGCTCTTCCAAAGTATGCCGCTGTGTAAAACGAAGGCCAAGCTCTACGGTGCTCCACGGGTAATCCTCCAGGGTCAGGAGCTGGGCAAACCACCCGTCCGGAATGGCCGTTTCATCGGGGGTGCCGCTCCAGAGGCTCTGCTTCCACCGGTAGCTATACCGCCGGATCGACCGCTCCTCCCCCGGCTCTCTCCAGTAATCCGTGCCCAAGAGCCCATAATAGTCGCTTTCTTCTTGTTCCGCCAGGACTGCGATCTCGGCGATACGGTCGCTGATCCGGTGAGTATAGAGCTCCACCCCCTCGGGTAGCATGCCCTCCACCGCTCCGGTCTCCAGATCCACCGTCACGCTCTCCCGGCCCTGGTCCAGCCATTCCAGCCGGGTGATGCAGAGCGTCAGATGAGCGGGATCGGAAAAATAGGTGGTGTCGCACATCCGGCGGCTGCCGATGGCTCCCACTGATCCGGCGGGATTGTCCTCGTACCGCCGCCCAGTCTCATCCTCCAGATAGAAGTCCATCCCAGCCAGACGGGCGGTGTTGTCCGGGTGCTCCTCCACCGTCAGGCGGCCGTGGGTGGGATAGCTGTCCAGGCCAAAGCGCAGGCGCTGTCCGTCCACCTCCACCCAATCCCCCACAGGGAGGGAGCGGCAGTCGTTCAGGCTCTGGGTATCCACCGGGACCGTGAAGGAGACGAGCGCTGTTCCGCGCCGCTCTTCTCCCCCCTCCGTGTGGGCGTTGACCCGACACTCCATTCGAATCTCTTCTGGGATCTGGAAGGATTCCTCCACCACATGGACCGTCACCGCCTGGGTCAGGGTACCTCCATCCAGAACAGGATTGGATATGGTACACCCCTTCCACTCCTCCCCGGCGGCATCATGCAATCTTGGCTCCAGGTGATAACAAGTATAAGGCCCCTCCGCCTCCATGAAAAAGCTGATCTGCCCCTGGTCCAGGATCAGGTATTCCAGACGCAGGGTAATGCCGTTGTCGGTCTGGCTCTGGCCGATATACTGGGCGTAGTCGTGCTCCACCGCCGCCTTCAGGCTGGGCGAGAGGGCCACAGCCGCCATCAGCTCCCGCAGCCCCGGCACGCCGCTGCACGCCATGGCAAAGGGCATGGAGGTGTTCACCAGCACCACGAAGGCGGTGAACACACCTGCCAGACTGGCCGCCGGGATCCCCAGTCTCCTCCCCCAGCGCCGGCGGCGCCGGCGGGCGACCGCGCGCTGCACCGTGTACTCCAGCGCGGGCGGGGTCTCCTCCAGCTCCCGGAGGAGGGCTTCATATTCCTGTCTCCGATCCATGCTCACACCTCCTGTTCGCTCAGTTCCAGCCGCAGCAGCTCCAGGGCCCGCCGCTGCCGGGTAGATACCGTTCCCGCCGGCAGCTCCAGCGCCCGGGCGGTCTCCGCCAGGGTATACCCGGAGAAATAGCGCAGCACGATGACCGCCCGCAGTTCCCGGGGGAGCCGCTCCACCGCCTCCCGCAGCGGAAGGGCGTCAAAGGCCTCCACGGCCGTCTCGGGCAGCTCTTCCATGGCCCGCTCCCGCTTGCGCCGGCGCAGCTCGCTGTTGCACACGTTGATGAGGATGCGGGTGAGCCAGGTGTCGAAGTAGGCCGGCTCCCGCAGCTTTCCACAGGCCAGCAGGCCCTTGTAGACCGCCTCGTCCACCGCGTCCAGAGCGGCATGCTCCCCGCCCAGATAGAGCCGGGCCGTCCGGTAGAGCCGCACCTTGAGCTCCTCGGCCCGCCGGATGTATTCCGCTTCCTTCACAGCCCTTCCCCCCTTTCACCCATTAGACGCGGTTCCGGCTTCCTTTCATTGCCTTCAAGCAAAAATTCTCTTCCCGAGCCAGCAAAAAGCCCCGGCGGACCTCCGCCGGGGCTCAGCTTTTCGGTATGCTTCTCTCAGCGCTTCCACTTGGGGTCGCCCCGGAGGATGGACTTGGCCTGCTCCCACAGCTCGTCGCTGACCGTCTGGTCCACCACCACCTGTTTGATCTCGGGCAGGGCCTCCATGAGCTCGGCCTGGATGACGCTCTCGGTGGTCAGGTAGGCCGAGGGGCAGTTGGAGCACTGACCCAGGAGCTGGATGTGGACCACGCCCCCCTCGTACTTGAGCACCTTCAGGTCCCCGCCGTGCTCGGCCAGTTTGGGGCGCACCTTTTCATTCAAAACTGCTTCGATCTTCTCCAGCATCGTTGACACTCCATTTCCGGTCACATAGTTCCCTTTTACCATACCATTTCCGGCCCAAAAATACAATTCCAAAATTTCCGCCGCGCCTTGACATACCTCGATTATCTAGGTAAAATATACCTAGATAAAAAAGGTATCTGGAGAAAGGAGGTCCCACATGAAACCCGACAAAAATCTGCTCTCGGGCAGCACCACCCTGCTGGTCCTCTCCCTCCTCGCCTCGGGGGATAAGTACGGCTATGAGATGATTGCCGCCCTGGAGGCGAAGAGTGACCACACCTTTACCCTGCGGGAGGGCACCCTCTACCCCATCCTCCACGGTCTGGAGCGGGAGGGAGCGGTCACCGCCTATGAGAAGGAGGCCCCCTCGGGCCGCAAGCGCCGGTATTACCACATCACACGGACCGGTCTCACCCTTTTGGGCGAGAAGCGGGAGGAGTGGCACACCTTCCGCCATCTGGTGGATGCCATCGTGGCCGAGGGGGAGGGCTCCCTCTCCCCGGCATAACGGGGGTGCTCCTATGCTGAATCCCTTTTCCCGCTACTGTGAGCAGGTGTGCCGTCTCATCCGTTCCAAGGACGGCCGCGCCGCCGTGACCGAGGAGCTCACCGCCCATCTGGAGGACCATGCCGCCGCGCTGGAGGACCGGGGCGTCCCGCCCGACGTGGCCCGGGAACGGGCCGTGCAGGCCATGGGGGACCCCTACGCCCTGGGCGCCGCACTGGACCGGCTCTATCCCTACTGTCCCCGCCGTCTCCCCATCCTCTTCACCGCCCTGGCCCTTCTCTTTCTTCTCTTGGGCGCGTTTCTCCTCTCCCACGGCTTTCAACTGGAGGAGCGGTTTCTCTTTCCGGGAGATTACCCCTCTCCGCCGGAGGAGCCTGTCCTCTCCACTGGCACAGCCCGAGGCACCGGGCGGCTGGGGATCTACACTAGGCCCCGCTGTACCGCATGGCCTCATAGCCCCGCGTTCCGGGCAGGGTGAGGACCTGTCTGCACCGCCCGCCCCGGGCCAGGAAGGACTCGTTCCGCACCGTCTGGGACACGGTCCCCATCCGGTCCCGCACCAGCACCTCGGAGAGTACCCCGTACCGCTTTTCCCGCCAAACTGCGGAGATCAGGGGGAGCTTCCCGCTCAGGGTGCGCTCGGTTCCGCTCCTCCATCCATCCAGGTGGAGGACCCCCTGCCGGTCAAACCAGGGTTCCACTCCGTTGCAGCGATGGACAAAGGTCTCCACTGCCGTCCAGGCGCTGGCGCCATTTTCCACCGTGAATCCTTCCACCGCCCGCAGGCTCTCTCCTCCGGTGCAGCGGATGCCGTATGCCTCTTCCACTCTGGCCTCATAGAGGCGTTTGAGGGCGGTCAACTCCTCCTCCCCCAGCCGCTCCACGATGGAGCGGAGGGTTTTCTGCCGCAGCCCCGGCTCGGCCATTCCGCCCAGGCGGGCCACCTCTTCCCGCAGGGAGGAGAGATAGCGCCGTCCCCGGGCGGCCTCCTCCTCCAGGCGCTCCAGCTCGGAGCGGCACTCCGGATGGGACTGTACCAGATCCTTCAGGGTGGGAGAGAGGCCCTTGATGACCCCCGCCCGCTCCTGGGCGGGCACCGCCACAAAGGACCACTCGTAGGCGTCGGTGGCCTGGAGGAGCTCGGCCCAGCAGCGCTGTCCGTGGTACTCCTCCCCCTTCACATGGGTGCAACGGCTCCGGTCCTCCAGATCGGCGCCGCAGATGGAGCACACCCGGCGCGCCACGCTGCACCCCACCGACACCTCCCGCTTGATGCCCCCCTCGATCTCGGCGATGAGATCCCGGTTGCTCTCGGTGCGCATCATGTAGGCGTAGCCCTTCAGGTAGCAGCGGCCCTCGCCGCCCTCGGCCGTGCCCTCCTCGTCCACCACCTCGGTGCGGTAGATGCGGGCCACCTGTTCCCGGGCGCTCCACCGGTGGTCAAAGATGCCGCACTTGCCCACGAAGAGGGGGGCCAGCTCCTCCAGTGTCTGCCGGGGGAAGCGCTCCCCGTCCCGGTCCACCCGGTTGTCGCACAGGCGCACCGCGAAGGGGTAGATCTCCTCTGCCGTCAGCGGACTGCGGCTCTGGGCATGGATGAGGGCCAGATCCTCTTCCGAGAGGTCCACCCCTTCCTTTACCTGCGCCCTTTTGGATACCGTCGCTCCCGGGCTTGTAGACCACGGCAAAGCGCACATTCCCCATACGCTCCCAGTTCATACCGATGGCCTGATAGATCTTGAGCAGAATGCCCGTGAGGAAAGGCATGGAGCGCAGCAGGGACACCCCGTAGGGGCTGTCGGTCTCCGGCTGAAAGGGGGTGAAGAGGAGCAGATCCTGCCGGGGCAGCTCTACCGGCTCTCCCCCACTCTGCCGGGCGCACAGGGCAAAGTCCAAGGGACTCTCCCCCTCCCGGATCTCGATGTCGGCCACGTTGGCGCACAGCAGAGCGGCCACCTCTCTGTGCCGCCGGTCCAGCACCACCTCCCCCACCGCCCGGCCGCAGGTGAGAAGGGAGTCTAAGTAGCAGTCCAGAAAGGACTCCAGTCCCCGCTGTCCCCGCCCGGTGGGGACCTGGCTGAGAAAGCGCCGCAGGCCCGCCCGGGCCGCTGGGTCTGCCGCCTCCACCTCCACGCCGCCCACCAGGCGGATGAGCTTCAAAATAGCGGCGTCCACGATGGGAACCGCCTCCCGGATGCTCCGGTACAGGGCGGTCTCACCGCTGTGCAGCGGCACATACCCGTCCCACGCCCCGAAGGGATGTTTTTCCGGCTGCCGCAGCTGTATCTGCGGCACAGCCTGCGCCGGTTTTCGGCGCCTGTCCAGCCAGCCCATGCTGATTCCTCCTGTCCATCAAAATACCCGCCGCTCCACAAAGCCGCCGCTCAGGCATCCCGCCTGCTCCCGGCGCTTGACCAGGGCGGCAAAATAGCGGATGTCGTCCATGGCGTGGTCAAATTCCTTGCGCACCTTGTCCTCTGTCCCCCGCCGGTCCCAGCAGTAGAGGGAAAATTCCCGGATGCTGTCCCGGCAGGCGGGTGTGATCACCAGCCGTCCGCTGCGCAGCAGCTCGGCGGTGATGCGGATGCCCCACAGCACGTCGTTCTCCGCCTTGACCACCCGCCACCCCGCGCGGCGCAGGGTCTCCAGAAAGCTGGCTGCCGAGGGGTCCACCACCACGCAGGAGATCTCCCTTCCTCCGGCCAGCCGCTCCAGATCCTGGGCATACTCCCCGTCGGTTTTCTGCCGTCCCTCCCGGCGGGAGTCATAGTAGTACTCCTCCACCCAGTACCACACCCCATCCTTCCGGCCCCACAAACCGAAGGAGGCGGGGTTGACCGTGCCGTAGTCGCAGGAGATGCGCCACTCCTCCATCTCCCCCTCGGGGGGCGCGCGGACATAGCTCGCGTCAAAGAAGTCGTATACCCGCCCCTCAGCGGCCGCCCACTCCCCTAAAACAAAGCGGCGGTAGAAGGTGCCGCTGTACAGCCGCTCATAGCGCTGCCGGATCTCCGGGGAGAGGGAGGGGTTATCCGCCATGGTGAAGTGGAGGTGGAGGGCCCTGCGCTCTTCAGCCCTGCAGATCCACTCCCGGTAGAACCAGTGCTCCGGCCCCTCCGGGTTGCAGTTGAACCACAACCGGCTTCCGGCCACGGAGCAGCGGGCGCAGGCCTGCTCCACAAAGGAGCGCGGCATAAGGGTCACCTCGTCCAGCAGCACCCCCGCCAGGGTAATCCCCTGGATGAGGGAAGCGCTCCCCTCGTCCTTTCCCCCAAAGAGGGAAAAGCGGTTTTCCCTTCCCCCAAAGCGCACGGTGATCTCGTTGCGGCTCACCCGCTCCTCACAGTGAAAGCCCAGCTCCCGCAGCACCGGCAGCAGCTCCCGCACCAGATTGCGGCGCAGGGACCCCACCGTCTTGCCGCACAGGGCAAACTGTCTCTGGTGAAAGCTGCCCATGGCCCAGCAGAAAAAGGAGAGTCCGCAGCACAGGGTCTTTCCGCTGCGCACCGCGCCGTCACAGAGGATGGCCTCCCGCTCCACCCACGGGGAGGAGGGGCACCACCAGGTCAGTACGGTCCGCTGCTTCGGGGAAAAGGTCTCAAAGCGCATCCTTTCCTCCTGCTCCGTTTTCCAGCGCCCGGTAGAAGGACTCGGCGGGACTGGTCTCTCCCTCCCGCAGGACGGCCAGCAGCCGTTCCATAGTCTGCAGCGGGTCGCTGAGTTTGACCTCCACGCCGCCGTTTCCGCTCCGTTTCAGCTCCGAGAGCAGGAAGAGATCCATCCCGTCGATCTCCTCCACCTGTTCTTTGTCCAGAAAGGCCAGCTTGACGGCGTCATTGGGCCGGCTGCGCACGATCCGGCGCATCTGCTCCAGGACCTCCTTTTTCTCCTTCCGTCCTCGTTCCATATCTGTGTTCTCTCCTCCTTCTCACCCTTGGAGCCCCAGGGCCAAATGTTGCACGTTTCCGTACACCAATCCGGAGAAAAAGAAAAAAGAGCGGTATACCCGCTCTTTCAGACGGTCGATAACGTTGTATTTCTGCGCTTTGTGCTGCAAGAGCCTCGCAGAGTTCCGCCGTCCGCAGACGGCGGAAGAGAGTCTAATCGTGTTTTCCGGCGGCGTGTACGTCGGAAAACACGCTTCTCAGGCTGCAAGTGTGCGAGTGTCAGCGAGTGCATGCAGCGGCCTGCATCCCCTCGGAAAAATGCCTGTATTTTTGAGAAGTGTGTCGAAGTTTTTCGACACGCTGAAAGAGCGGTATACCCGCTCTTTGCAGGTATACCGCTCTCTCCGTTCCGGCTGATGGCTCTCAGATCCCAAAATCCACGCACAGGTGTTTCACTTCTGTATATTTCAGCATGCCCTCGGCGCCGCCCGCCCGGTCCATGCCGCTCTGTTTGTACCCGCCCGTCTCGCACTCGGGCAGGAGCTTATTGTAGCAGTTGACCCAGGCCGAGCCCGCCCGCAGGCGGCGCGCCACCCACATGGCCTTGTCGATGTCCCGGCTCCACACGGCAGAAGCCAGTCCATAGGCCGTCCCGTTGGCGATGGCAAGGGCCTCCTCTTTTGTTTTAAAGGTCTGCACCACCAGCACCGGCCCAAAGATCTCCTCCTGGACCACGCGGGCGTCCATGGGCGGATTGAGGAAAATGGTGGGTGCCAGGTAGAACCCCTTGTCCAGGCCCCCTTCCGTCAGCCGGTACCCGCCGGTGATCAGCTGAGAGCAGGCCTTTCCCTCCTCGATATATCCCAGGATGGTATCCAGCTGGGTCTGGGAGATGACCGGCCCCAGAGTGGTACTCTCCTCCATGCAGTAGCCCGGATGGAGCTTCTCCGCCTCCTCCTTCAGGCGGGGCAGGAAGGTATCCACCAGCGACTCCTCCAGTACCAGGCGGGAGCCCACCGTGCACAGCTGACCGGCATTGGTGAAGATGGCCTTGAGGGCAAAGGGCAGAGCCTTATCCAGATCGGCGTCGGCAAAGATGATGTTGGGGGACTTGCCGCCCAGCTCCAGGGAGACCTTCTTCATGGTGTCGGCGGCCGTGCGCATGATGGCCTGCCCGGTCTCCAGTCCGCCGGTGAGGGAGATCATGTCCACCTCGGGATGCTCGGCCAGGGCCTGACCGGCCGTTCCGCCCCGGCCGGACACGGCGTTGACCACGCCCTTCGGGAAGACCGGGATCTGATCCAGCAGCTCCAGAACCGCCAGAGTGCATCCGGTGGTCTGGGCGGCGGGCTTGAGCACACAGGTACAGCCTGCCGCCAGCGCCGGGGCCATGTCCCGCATGAGCAGCGTCACCGGGTAGTTCCAGGGGGTGATGACCGCCACCACGCCCACCGGTTCCCGGGCCAGCACCGAGAGGAGCCCCGGCTCCACCGCGGTGCTCGTTCCGTAGAGGGTCCGGGCCGCGGCGGCATAGTATTCCACATAGCCGATGGAGCTGTTGAGTTCAAAGCGGGCCTCATGGATGGGCTTGCCGGTCTCCAGCGCCAGCCGGGTGGCCAGCTCCTCCAGATTGGCCCGCATGGCGGCACCCCACGCGCTCAGGCACTGGGAGCGGAGCCGGGGATTGAAGGCCCAGTTCTCCTCTTCAAAGGCCCGCCGAGCCGCGGCCACCGCCCGGTCCACATCCACCTGCTCCGAGGCCGGTACACGGGAGACCAGTTCCCCATCACAGGGGCAGAAGATCTCCATGGTCTGTCCGCCGGCAGCCTCCTGCCAAACGCCGTCCACCAGGTTTCGATAGGTACGCACTTGCATCGAATGTCCTCCTCTCATCTCTCAGCGGGTCTGATCGGCCAGGATCTCCAGATAGAGCTTCTCACACTGCTTCTGGCTGATGGCGCGGGGGTTGTTGGCCAGCAGGAAGCCGGGGAGGTTGCTTGCCACCAGTTCGGCGTCGCTCTCCTTCATGCCGAAGGAGGCGAAGGGCACCCGCACGCCGGTCTCGTCGAAGAGGCGCTCCACCGCGCGCACCGAGGCCTGCGCCGCCTGGTAGGGGTGCATTCCGGCGGTGTTTTCCCCCAGAAGGGCGGCAATGTGTGCAAAACGTTCGGGCCGTGCCATCAGGTTGAAATCCATGCAGTATTTCAGCAGCACGGCATTAGCCTCGCCGTGGGCCATGTGGAAGAAGGTGCACAGAGGGCTGGAGAGGGAGTGGACCAGGCCCAACCCCGCCTGATCCATGGCCACGCCGGCCAGCACGCTGCCCATGGCCATGTCCCGCCGGGCCTCCAGGTTCTTTCCGTCGGCACACACCCGCCAGAGCGCCCCGCCGATCAGCCGGATGGCCTCCTGGGCCATGGCATCCGTGATGGGATTGGCTCCCTTGCCCACATAGGCCTCCACCGCGTGGGAGAGGGCGTCCATACCGGTGGTCGCCGTCAGGTAGAGGGGCAGGCTGGCCATGAGCTCGGCATCCACCAGAGCCACCGCCGGGAAGAGGGCGGGGCTGTTGATCCCCTTCTTGCAGTTGCGGTCCACAATGACAGCACACATGGTCACTTCACTGCCGGTTCCCGCCGTGGTGGGAATGGCGATCAGGGGCAGCGGCGCCTGGGAGAAGGGTTTTCCGTTCCACTGGTAATCCACCAGCGGTCCCTCATTGGTGGCCAGAGCGGCCAGGACCTTGGCCGTATCGATGGAGGAGCCGCCGCCCAGGGCCACCACCTTGGTGGGCCGGTAGTCCCGCACGGTCTCCATGGCCTGCTCCACCAGCGGGGCGTCCGGGTTGGGGGAGACCGCGTCGTACACCAGGTGATCCGCCCCTGTCGGGGTGATGACCCCCTCCACCCGCTCCACCAGGCCGACCGCCCGGAGGCCCGGGTCGGTGACCAGCAGTACCCGGTCCGAGGGGCTCAGAAAACCGCCCAGCTCTTTCAGGCATCCGATCTCAAAGTGGATATCCACCGGCATGTGGTACTTGGTAATCATCTCAAAAACCCTCCTAAAAAATAAAATCAGCCGTCCACACGGTATCTCTACCAGTGTTACGGCTGCGTTCTCCGCGCAGGGATCAGGCGGTCTCCCGTCTCTCCACTGCGTTATCCCACTCGGGGACTATTTTATTTTTGCCAGAGCTTCTGTGGTCATTATGCCACACTCTTATAGTCTTTGCAAGTCTTTTTTTATAAAATTTTACTTCCCTCTCCAAAAATATCAGGGAGGGAGTAAGACTGTCGATAAAGTGAATTTCTGCGATTTTAGATGCAAGCGCCTCGCAGAGTTCCGCCGTCCGCAGACGGCGGAAGAGGGACAAATCGTGTTTTCCGGCGGCGTGTACGTCGGAAAACACTCTTCTCAGGCCGTAAGTGTGTGGCCCTTTGGGCCATGCGCGCGACGGCCTGCATCCCCTCTCAAAAATGCAAGCATTTTTGAGAAGCGTGTCGAAGTTTTTCGACACGCTGACTCCCCTCTCCAAAAACAGGAGAGGGGAGTAGGCCAAAGAACGTCTCTCAGTTCTCCGGTTGGCTCCACTGGATGTACTGCATCAGCAGCATCGCCACCTCCGCGCGGGTAATGGGCGCCTTGGGCGCAAAGCGTCCCTCGCCCTGTCCCCGCATCAGTCCGGCCGCCTGTACCGAGGCCACCGCATCCCGGGCATAGGAACCGATCTCATCCTGATCGGTGAAATCCAGCGTTCCCTCCGGCAGAGGGGTCCCCTGCACCGCACAGAAGCGGCTCAGAAGGGCGGCGGTCTGCTCCCGGGTGACGTTCTGATCCGGGGCAAACTGCCCGGGCAGGACCCCCATGGCCACGCCCCGGTCGTAAGCCCAGGCCACCGCTTCGCTGTACCAGGCGTCGGCCGGCACATCCGTAAAGACACCTGCGGCGTCAGGGGCCTTCTCGCCGGACAGACGGTAGAGGACAGTCACCAGCATGGCCCGGCTCATATTGGCCTGGGGCGCAAACTGGGTCTCCGACTGTCCGTAGAAGAGCCCGCGCTCCACCACGAACTCCACCGCTCCGGCATACCAGTCTCCCGGCTGCACGTCGGTGAAGGAGGGCGTAGAGGGCTTTGTCTCCTCCCGCTCGAAATAGACCACCAGCCGATCCTTTCCGGACAGCCCGGTCAGCACGTTGGTCACCTGGATCTCCTTCCCGTTGAGCAGGATGCGGGCAATGCGGTATCCGGAGTCAGGCGTGATGACCACCCGGCCGCCCCGCTCCGCCCGGACCTGCCCGCCCTCTCCCTGTACGGTGATTTTGGGGGTAGAGCTGCTCTCCCCATCACTGTCCTCGGAGGAGGATGCGGTATCCCGCTTTACCTCCAGGGCCAGGTCGGCCCACTCGGTGCGCTCCAGGCTCCGGTCCAGGACCACCGCACGGGAGGCCTTGGTGATCTCCGTGCCCGAACTCACCTTCAGGGTCCCCATCTCCAGCCGGCCATCTGCACGGCTCAGCGGATTGCGGTCGGCGGCATACAGGGTGATCTCCCCCTGGTCGGCCCGGACGGTCATGGCATAGCTCTCCGCCCGGCCGGTAAACTGGATGTCTTTGGTCTGTGTCACGCTGAGGGTGACCTGGGCGGCATAGCGTTCGGAGGCCACCTCCGTCAGCGTCACGCCGGCGTTCTCGCCCGCCCGGTCAAAGGACAGCTCCACCCCCGCCGCCAGGGCGGGGAATTGGAGCATGGCGCCCATCGTGAGGGCGCAGATTCCGGTACGAAACCAGGAATGCATGAAATGGTTCCTCCTTCTGATCTCCCGCTCACTCTTCCGTCGTGAAACGAATGGCGGGCATACTGTCATAGCGCGGCACGCTGATGAACAGGGTATCGCTGGTCATGCGCTCCCCGTTCCCCTCGATGTCCTCACCGCGGTAGAGCTGGGCCTTGAGCTCAATCAATACCGCAGTGCCCGCGCTGGGCTTCTCTCCGTGGTCCTCATTGACAGCCTTGAAGAGGTCCTGATCCAGGGGCACAAAGAGGAAGAAGCCGTCGCTGATGTCGCTCACCGCTCCATCCTTGGGGATCTCGGCAAAGAGCAAGGCATCGCCCTCCAGGATCTCTTCCCGCAGCACAGGTGCCTCGTCGGAGGCAGGCTTCCGCTCCTGGAATTTGCCCAGGATGCGCACCTTGTTGTACAGGGGATCTCCCCGGTAGCTGCCGGTGATGATCACCGTTCCGGCCGGGATGCTCTCCTTCCCCTCCTCGGTGTCATAGGTAAACTCCTCCTCCAGCACGCCAATGGATGCTCCCGGTGTGAACTCGATGTTGTCTCCCGGATAATCCAGCAGCTGGATGTCCTCCAGCGCCATCTCCTCCGGGATTCCGGTGAGGATGATCTGGGCCGCGTCATAGATCCAGATCCGGGTATCATCCGCGTCGGCCCCCGGCTTCTGGAAGTAGCACAGGAAGGTCTCGCCCCCCTGGAAGCTGGTCTCCCGGGCCAGCGTCCAGCCCTCCAGGGGCTGGGCCCCGGCGTCATCGGTGACCCAGGCCTGCACATTTCCTTCCACAGGGATCGCTTCTCCGGTGAGGAGCAGTCCAGCCGTGGAGAGCAGGCCCTCCCGGGCCGTGATGTGAACCCGTCCCATCTCGTCCCGGCGGATCTCGTAAAGCTCGGGAGAGAGAGTCTTCTCGTAGGAGATGCGTACCTGCTGTTCCTCGGACACGCCGGCCTCATACTGCTGCCACTGCACCAGCTTGACCGACTCGCCGGGCTGGATGCCCTGGACGTAGACGGTGATCCAGGCGCCCGAGCGGGCGGACACGCCCAGGGGCTGAAGGGCCGACGCGCTCTGGCCGAAGGCAGCCTGGTCGGCTCCGGCGCTTCGGCTCTGAAGGCCGGAGTACACCATCAGCTCATTCCGGCGGCCCTCCAGGAGCTGCTGGGCATTGTCCAGTTCGTCCAAGAGGATCTTCCGATCCACATAGTAGGCCTCGGCACGGCTCGCCCGGGTGCGGAGTGCCTCGATGGTTCCTTCCTCCACACCCTGCGCCAGCTCGGTATGGCTCTCGTTGGCAAAGAGGGCGTTGATCTCATCGGCCAGTCCGTCATACTGATAGAAGGCGATTTCGGACAGACTGATGTTGCCTGCGCCAGCCCACTGAGAACCCTCCACCGTAATGGTTTTCACGTCCGAACGGGGGAACTTGACGATAAAGTAGGTGTTATTCTCCCCCTTCTCAAAGGAGACCTGATCTTCCGGTACAGCCTGCCCGTTGATGCTCACATTGAACTTGTCAAAGAAGTTGCGGTAGGGACGCTTTTGTCCGCTGGGCTCGTTGCCCAGGTCGGGGACATAGATGAGATAGTCCATGGAATAGGCCTGATCAAAGGTAAAGGTAAAGGCCCTGGACCGATTGTACGTGCTGGCGACCCAGCTGGTGCGGTAGTCCCCATCATATACGGATCCCGGCAGGGTTCCCTTGCTTACCGTCCAGTCGGTGTTGCCGGACGGATAGTCCGCCGAGACGATGATACTCTGATTATCCAGCCGGTTTGCGGTGGGCAGATCGGGGGTCTCAAACTCTGCGGCCTTGGGGGTACCCAGCACCGTCTCGGAATAGGGGCTCTGTCCCAGCTCATTGACGCCGTAGACTCTCACCTCATACTCCGTTCCGTTCTCCAGGCCGCCGATAACAGCGCTGTTATTCTGGAAGGAGCCGGACAGCGTCTGGAAAGCAGCCTCCCCCTTCTTGCGGTACTCAACCCGCACATACTGGGTACGCTTGCCCGGCTGCCAGCTCACGGTGAGCAGGCTGTCTCCCGGCTCCACCTGAAGGCGGTCGGGCCGGTCCGGGCGGCTCTCCACCTTGGGTGTGGCCGTGACCACTTCCGAGCGCGCGCCCTCCCACCGGCTCCCGCCGGCATCCGAGATGGGGGTCACGGCAAAATAGTAGGGCTTAAGCGCCTCCAGCTTGGAGATCACACAGGTGGTCTCTCCGCTCTCCACGGACTGGTTCAGCGCATCGGGGCTGGTGCCATAGTCCACCCGGTAGCCGGTGACATTGGCTACGCCCTTCCAGCGCAGGGTGACCGACTCCACACCGGCCTCTGCCCGCAGCTGCTCCACCTTCGGCTTATGGACCGCGGGCTCCTCGGGCACGATGTCCTGGAGGAAGCGGATCTGCTCCACGACCACCGGCTCATCGCCCTTGGTCTCCACCCGGATGGTGATCTTCTTGACCGGCACCCGGTTCCCCAGGGAAATGGTCACCGTTCTGCGCCCGTCATCGGTCCGGGTAATGGCGTACACTCCCTCAGGCAGTGCCTGGGAGAAGGGGATCTCCAGTGTCTCTCCGCTGGCTGTCTCAGCCACGACAACGCCAGTTTCCACCGGATAGGCCGCCGAGCTGACGATGGCCACCTCTTCCATCTCTACCCCTTCCTCGGTGAGCGGGATGGGCAGCGTGATGGTATTCTCCTCTCCCTTGGGGGAGAGCTTGACGCTCTGGCCATTGTCCGCAAAGAGGTCGGACACGGTTCCCTCTACCACGGCTGCCGCCGTCACGGCTTCCTGGATGCGCTCCAGATCCAGCGTGTTGGCGGGGATCAGCGCGGTCTGGAAGATCTGCGCCGTGCCCTGGGCATCCTGGGCCATGGTGACGGTGGCCAGATCGGAAATATCCACCACGCCGTCCCCATTGAGGTCACATGCGGCATCCGCGGTGTCCAATGCATCCCGCACCCGGGCTACATCCCGCTGATCGGCCAGGCCGTCGCCGGTCACATCACCCAGCGTAAAGGTGGCGTCTCCCGTTCCCAGGACCACACCTTTGGAGTGGGTATCCAGGGTGAGCTCCGGGGTGGTATAGGGGCAAAAACCGGTTCCCTCCAGAGAGAGCGCATAGGTATTCTCCCCCTCCCGGGCAGAGAGCCCGGCAAAGGTCATATCCACATAGCGTACCTCTTCTCCCTCGGTGCGCAGTGCGATCTCTACACTTCCCTTCCCGCCGTCCGGGAGGGTCTGCGCTTTCTCCAGGCCGGCCTGGAGCAGGGCCGCTCCATTCCGCTTGAGCGTGACTTTCGGGGCTCTTGCCTTCCAGCCGGAGACGGTCATGGGGTAGTCCAGACGCAGCGTGACTGTAATTTCTCCCTCTGCGTCCTGCACAGTGCCGGCGCCGCGTGTTTCCGCCGCCGCAGCCACCGGAGCGGTCCCCAGCAGGGATACGCCCATGGCGCCTGCAAGCAGTCCAGATAGCGCTCGTCGATACCAGTTCATGTCCACATATCTTCCTTTCCTGATCTTCCTGTTCTTTTCTTATGGCGGCAGCTCTTCTCTGCCTGCCCCAATCGGATGACAAATATTTCAGCCGGCGTATTGTAACATAAAACACATAGGTTTGGTAGACTTTATCTCAAAATATAACCTTTTGTTTCTTTTTTCTTTCTGCCTCGCAGCCATTTTTCCAATTTATTTCTCTATTTACAGCTCATTCTATGTCAAAAAGTACAAAGCTCCTCCATTTTCAGTCCTGAAAACGGAGGAGCTTCCCCTCTATTATATTCCATTCTTCCGGCACTGCTCCGCATAGGCTTTTGGGGAAAGTCCCTTGACCCGCTTGAATGCGCGGGAAAAGTAGAGCGGATCCTCAAATCCCACAGAATTGGAGATCTCCTGTACCGAGTACATCCCGCTGGAGAGGAGGCGGCAGGCCTGTTCGATCCGGTATTCCACAATAAAATGTTTGGGGGATACCTGGAACCGTTCCTTAAAACTGCGGTAGAGACTGTTCTGGCTGGTGGAGACAAACTCTGCCAGCTGCTCCACCGTGATGGGCTGTTCATAGTGACTCATCACATAGCGGGCGGCCTGTTCCGCACAGTCCTCCCTGTCCCGCTCCCCGGCTGTTCCTCCACGCCCATGGTCAACCAGAAACGCCAGAAAGAGATAGAGCCTCCCGGTAAGCGCGCAGCCGCTCCATGCAGTCGTTCCGTAGTCTGAATAGAGCTCCAGCAGCAAACGGCTGATCTCTTCGGGATAAAATCCCCGCAGTACCGGGCGGTCTGGAGCAAACGGGGTCTGCTCCACCAGTCCGCCGGCCTCCCGTCCTTGGAATCCCACCCAGACATACTCCCACGGCTCCTGCTCATCGGCATAATACAGAATGCTGGTATTGGGATAGACCAGAAAGGTATCCCCTGCGGAGAGGGTATAGTGCTGCTCATCCACCACAAAGTCTCCCCGCCCGGCGAGGATGTGGTGGATGAGGTAATGGTCCCGTACGCCCGGTCCCCAGCGGTACCCAGGTACACACTGCTGCCGGCCCGTATTCTGTACAAAGAGCGAGCCGACTCCGTGTTCCAACTTAAAAGAATGCTTATAGAAATCGTCCGCTCGCATGATTTCTTTCACCGCTTTCTGATCTATGCTTTATGATTTGATTTTGTTATACCATAGCTTTTTCCGGTGTGTCAAACCACTTTCTGCATTCTGTTCTCAGTCGTTTTTTGTCTCTTTTTATCCGGTCACCTTATTAATTTTTATATTGGAGAAAGTAAATCCAGACCAAATCGCAGAAATAAGTTTCATATTGTTTCATCTCTTTTGATTCAGACCATCAAGTTTACAATATTTTATTCTAAATTTTCTACTTTTCACTCCGTTTTTTATTGTATCTTGACAAATCCAACCAAAGCGGTTATTATAATCACGTTAAAATGTGCATCCATAAAAGGAGCGCATTTTTTAAGCATCATCTCCCGAAATGTGATTCCGCATAGCGGAATCACATGGAGATATGCACGGCAGGTCCACAGTTTTCGACTGTGCACAGAGGAAGGAGGAGTGTCTCAAACGTACGGAAACCCTACAGGAGGATACAGAACCCTATGTACCTCCGGTAATCCCATCGATTGGTCGAGCAACCGCGCATCCTGACCCGGTCCCGTCTGCATTCTTAGAAGGTTTTGCAGATGGGCAAGCGTTTGTTATGGAAAGGGAGTTTTTTGAGTGTCTGCTGTATTATTTCTCATTACTCTCGTAATCGCCATCGCCATTCTGGTGGTGCTGATTATGAAGGTAAAGCTGCATCCCACGTTTGCATTGTTCCTGGTTGGTCTGGGTATGGCTCTGGTCAACGGCTTCCCCTTCATGGAAGCCATGGGTCTTCTGACCAAGGGCTTTGGTAATACCCTTGGCAGCCTGGGTATCCCCATCATGCTGGGTGCCATTCTGGCTATGGGCGTACAGGATACCGGCGCCGCCAAGGCCATTGCCAACTTCTTCATCCGCCTGTTCCACGGTAAGAACCTGGAGCTGGCTCCCGCGCTGACCGCCTATGTGGTCTCCATCCCCGTGTTTGGCGATATCACCACCATCCTGTGCTCCAACATCGCCAACGTGCTCTCCAAGCGTAAGCACATCTCCATGTCCACCATGGCTACCTTCACTCAGACCGGTCTGAACCTGACCCACGCCATGGTTCCCCCCACGCCCGGCATCCTGGCTGTGTCTGTCGCTCTGAGCGCCGACCTGGGCATGGTTATCACCTGGGGTATTGTCATCACTGTGATCGCCTTCTTCCTGACCTGGCTGGTCCTGAAGAAGTGGTGTGAGAAGGAATGGATCGAGCCCGTGCCCGCCGTGGTCGAGGGCATTGAGGAGACCAAGTCCAACAGCGTCTCCGACATCCTCATCAACGAGCCTGATCTGCCCAACACCTTTGCCGCTTTCCTGACCATCCTGATCCCGGTGGTCCTGATCGCCGGCGGCTCCTTCATCAACATGTCCATTCCTGAGAGCGTGGCGGAAGATGCCATGATCCGCACTGTGGCCGCCATCATGAGCGACAAGGTCGTGGCTCTGGG
Source organism: Pseudoflavonifractor sp. MCC625 (assembly GCF_018784545.1). Classification (NCBI taxonomy): domain Bacteria; kingdom Bacillati; phylum Bacillota; class Clostridia; order Eubacteriales; family Oscillospiraceae; genus Pseudoflavonifractor; species Pseudoflavonifractor sp. MCC625. Next base: position 130,930 of record NZ_WQOJ01000009.1, read on the forward strand.
CGCCGGTGTGATCTACACCATGATCCTGGCCACCTTCCACAAGAAGTCCGTCCGTGCGAGCAACCTGGATTCCACCGGTTCTGATCCCAAGGGCTTCAACGAAGTGGTGCTCAACAGCTGGATTGCCCGTGGTCTGGAAGTGGCTCTGGCCGCTCTCCTCATCACCGCTATGGGCGGCGCCTTCTCCGAGGTTATCAAGGCCTGCCCCGCCATCGGCGAGCTGACTGAGCTGATCGACAAGCTGCCCATCCCCGCCATCCTGATCCCCTTCTTCTGCGGTGCTATCATGATGACCGCCGTGGGCTCCATGACCACCGCCGGCCTCACCGCCGTGGGCGTGGTTGGCCCCATGATGGCCACTCTGGGCCTGAGCCCCGTGGCCGCCACTCTGGCCATCGGTGCCGGCACCCTGTGCTTCAACCACGTGAGCAACAGCGGTTTCTGGGTGGTCAGCCGTTTCTTCAACCTGGGCACCATTACTCAGGGCCTGAAGTACATCACCATCCCCGATGCCGTGGCTGGCGTCTTCAGCATGATCCTGCTGCTGATCTGCAATATGATCGGAATCATCTGATCGCCTGCTAAGTAAAACTCTTCCAATCGAACACGTTTGAAAAAGCGAGGAGCCTTTCTCCTCCCACCAGAAAACCTGCCAAAGGAGAAATGGTCTGCTGCTTGCTTTACCGAGCATGGGGCAGGCCATTTTCTCCTCTTTTATTTCCGATTTGTTTTCTATGCCCAAAGGAGGACGCATTTATGAATCAGAAAAGCCATGCCGACCGTATGCTGTGGGCTCAGTTCGACGCTCTGGAGATGGGCACCGGCTGGGACGATCTTGATATCAACAAGCCCCAGATCATGGTGGAGAGCGCTTACGGCGACTCTCATCCCGGCAGCTGGCATCTGAACCAGCTGGTGGAGCAGGCCGTCTACGGCGTGTACGAAAAGGGCGGCAAGCCTGCCAAGTACTATGCCACCGATATCTGTGACGGCTGTGCCCAGGGTCATGACGGCATGAATGCCGTTCTGGCCTCCCGTGAGGCGCTGGCCAACATGGTGGAGGTCCACGCTTCCGCCGTGCCCTGGGACGGCATGATCCTCTCCTCCAGCTGCGACAAGTCCATTCCCGCCCATCTGAAGGCGGCCGCCCGTATGGACATCCCCACCATCTTTATGCCCGGCGGCTCCATGCGCCCCGGCCCCAATCAGACCACTTCTCTGGTGGCTGGCGATATCTCCCTGCGCCAGAAGCGCAAGGACGCCATCACCGAGCAGGAAGTCCGGGACTACAAGCTGACCGGCTGTCCCTCGGTGGGCGCCTGCACCTTCCTGGGTACTGCCTCCACCATGCAGTGTGTGGCTGAGGCCCTGGGTCTCACCCTCCCCGGCGCCGCGCTGGCTCCCGCTACCATGCGTGACGTGATCCAGTACGCCCGCTATGCCGGCCGCAAGATCATGGAGCTGGTGGAGAAGGACATCACTCCCAGCAAGATCATGACCCCTGCCGCCTTCCGCAACGCCATCATTGTCCACAGCGCCATCGGCGGCTCCACCAACGCCACCATCCACCTGCCCTCCATCGCCCGTGAGCTGGGCTATGACCTGCCCATCGAGCTCTTTGACGAGATCAACCATCAGGTGCCCCACCTGGGCAACATCAATCCCTCCGGCCAACACCTGACCGAGTCCTTCTGGTTCGCCGGCGGCGTGCCCATGGTCCAGTGGATGCTGCGCGACATGCTGGATCTGGATGTGATGACGGTCACCGGCAAGACCCTGGGTGAGAACCTGGAGGATCTGCACAAGGACAACTGGTTTGAGCGCAACCTGGGCTACCTGCACAACTATGGCCTGACCCGCGAGCAGGTCATCTTCCCCGTGGAGAAGGCCCCCGAGAAGGGCTCTGTGGCCATCCTCAAGGGCAACATCGCCCCCGAGGGCAGCGTTCTGAAGTACTCCGCCTGCGCCATGAACCAGCGCGAGGTGGTCAACGCCGTGGCCCGTGTCTTCAACCACGAGGAGGACGCCCACGACGCCGTGGTCAACAACCAGATCAATCCCGGCGAGGTGGTCATCATCCGCTACGAGGGCCCCCGCGGCTGCGGCATGCCTGAGATGCTCATGACCACCGAGGCCATCGTGTGCGACGAGCGGATCAACGGCTCGGTGGCTCTCATCACCGACGGCCGTTTCTCCGGCGCCACCCGCGGCGCGGCCATTGGCCATGTCTCTCCCGAGGCGGCTGCCGGCGGTCCGATCGCCTTCATTGAGGAGGGCGACCTCATCTCTTACAGCGTCAAGGACCGCACCATCAACCTCACCGGTATCCACGGCAAGCCCTGCACCGTGGAGGAGGCCACCAAGGTTCTGGAGGAGCGCGCCAAGGCTGGTATCCTGCCCCGTGAGAAGCGCAAGGGCTTCTACAAGCTCTATACCGACCATGCTCTCTCCGCTATGAAGGGCGCCGGTCTGGAATAAGTTCCATCCCCATCCCCCCGTCTTCTGGACGGGGGGATTCTTTTTCCGTCGGGATTTGTCCCGGGCCCTTGACAAGGTTCCAAAAGCGCGCTATCATAAGGACAATTCCAGAAGGCGTTTTGGTTTTGTATTTTCAATTCGGAAAATGATTTCACGATACGGAAAATATGCGCATCGCGCAGAAAAGAGAGGGTATGAAAATGAAAGCAGCTTATTTGACCCCCGCGATCACCATGTTCCACGCCGACGGCAGCCTGGACCTGGACAGCCAGAAGAAGCTCTATGAGAACCTGATCGCACAGGGCATGGACGGCATTCTGGTCGAGGGCAGCAGCAGTGAGTTTTTCGCCATGAATATGGAGCAGCGCCGCGCCATGGCAAAGTTCGCCATCGATACCATTGACCATCGGGTCAAGCTCATCGTGGGTACCTCCAGCATGGTGGCCGATGAGATTATCTCCTTCTCCAACTACTGCCTGGAGCAGGGGGCCGACGCGGTTATGATCCTTCCCCCCTACTACTTCCACTTTGACGATGAGGCTCTGCTTCAGTATTACGACCATCTGGCCGGCGCCATCGACGGCCCCATCTACATTTACAACTTTCCGGACAACACCGGATACACCATCTCTCCCCATACCGTGGTCAAGCTGGCTAAGCTGCACAGCAACATCGTGGGCATGAAGGACACCATCTCCGGTATGGACCACACCCGCGAGCTGATCAAGGTAGTCAAGTCGGAACTGCCTGACTTTGAGATCTACTCCGGCTTTGACGATAACTTTGCGCACAACGTCCTCTCCGGCGGGGACGGATGCATCGGCGCTCTCTCCAATGTGGTGCCTGAGCTCTGCGCCGCCTGGGTCAAGGCCTTCCGCAACAACGATCTGGACGGAATCGCCAAGGGCCAGCAGACCATCAACCGCCTGATGGATCTCTACACCGTCCGCAGCCCCTTCCTGCCCGTGCTGAAAGAGGCCCTGAAGCTGCGCGGCATTGCTGCCTCCAGCTCCAGCACCTTCCCCATGCCCAATGCCACCGTTGAGGATGACGCCCAGATCCGCGCTCTCTTCCACCGGGAGGGGATCCGCTGATGAATCCGGCAGAATATCTCCACAGTCTCTTTTCTCTGGAAGGCAAAACCATTCTGGTGACCGGCGCGGCCGGCGGAATCGGCGCTGCCATCAGTGCCGGCCTGGCTCGTGCCGGCGCGGAAGTCGCCTTGTGCGGCCGCACGCTTTTCAAATGTGAGGAGCTGGTAAACCAGCTGAGCGCGGAGGGCTGCCATGTGTCGGCCCACCTCCTGGATGTGGCTGACCGCTCCAGCATCCAGTCCTGTGTGGACGAAGTGGTCGCCCGCTATGGAAAGATCGATGTGCTCTTCAATGTGGCCGGTATCAACAAGCGCGAGGGTCTCCTGGATGTGGAGGAAGAAACCTACGATCGCATCATGGACACCAACCTGAAGGGGCTTTTCTTCATGAGTCAGGCCGTTGCCCGGGAGATGTACAAGCGGAAGAGCGGACACATCATCAACATTGGCTCCCACAATGACGAGGGGATGCTGGGCGGCTGTTCGGTCTATGGCGCGGCCAAGAGCGGTGTGATCGCCCTCACCCGTGCCATGGCGGTGGAGTTTGCCCAGTATGGCATCCGGGCCAACGCCATCAGCCCCGGCCATATTTTGACGGAGCTGACCCAGGTAACCTGGGATCATCCTACCCGTTCCGTCTATCTGAAGGACCGGATCGCCATGGGACGCCCCGGCCGTCCGGACGAGTTGGTCGGTATGGCCATTATGCTGGCCTCCGACGCCTCCAGCTATATGACTGGTCAGGCCTACCATGTGGACGGCGGCTGCCTGTGCGGCGGCGCCCCCTGGGAGTATGACACCAAATATTGATCTGCTTATCAAGAAAAGAAGCGGGAGCACAGATGGTTCTGTGCTCCCGCTTCTTTCTATTTTATGCTGCTGTGAAAGGAAAACGAATTACTTGGAGGCCTTCAGGGCCTTGATGGACTCGATGAGCATGGGGGTGACCTTAAAAAGGTCGCCGGTGATGCCGTAGGAGGCCACCTCGAAGATGGGGGCGGTCTCGTTCTTGTTCACCGCGATGATGCACTCGGAGTCCTGCATGCCGGCCTTGTGCTGGATGGCGCCGGAGATGCCCAGAGCCACATAGATCTTGGGATGCACGGTCTTGCCGGTCTGGCCCACCTGGTGGTCGGCAGAGATCCAGCCAGCGTCCACCACGGCACGGGAGGCGCCAACCACGCCGCCCAGAACCTCAGCCAGCTCCTCGGCCAGGGCAATTCCCTTCTCCACGTCCTTGCTGATGCCGCGGCCCACGGACACCACCACGTCGGCGCCGATCAGGTCCACCAGCTTCTTGGC
>NZ_WQOJ01000062.1:0-205 GCF_018784545.1 Pseudoflavonifractor sp. MCC625
CGCACCTCGATCTCCGACGCATCCAGGTCTTTGGGCTGGGCGGCGGTAAGAGCTTCCACATTGACTGCAAAAGAAGGGTCCTGCTGTGCCGCCCGCTGAGCCTGACGCAGTTTGCGGCGTACATTGCCGGAAAGGTATTCATCAGCAGTCACATAATGGGGTGTGCCGTCCTGTTCCAGCTGTCCCGGCACACGGAAGATCACAC
>NZ_WQOJ01000063.1:0-212 GCF_018784545.1 Pseudoflavonifractor sp. MCC625
AATGCCGCTGTGCGCCGTGCGGTTCTTGGCTCTAAGGATATGGAGCTGATCCGCCTTTATTCGGATGTGCCGGAGTTCCGCCAGCGTCTGCACCGGGAAGTGATCGACGAAACCTATCCAAAGCTCCATGAGCTTCTGCGCCCTCTTTCTCAGGAAGATATTGATACTGCCCTTTGTGCATGGAACGGCAATATCGAGAGTAAACACGCTGT
>NZ_WQOJ01000064.1:0-455 GCF_018784545.1 Pseudoflavonifractor sp. MCC625
AAGACCGGCGGTATCACCACCCTGGAGGAGAAGTCCCTGGGCTGCATCCACAAGGGCGGCCACTCCCCCGTCAACGCCGTGTACGACTACGCCAAGCAGGTTGCCCCCAAGAGCGGCCTCGTGATCATGGACACCCCGGGCAACGACCCCTCCTCCGTGGCTGCCATGGTGGCCGGCGGCGCCCAGGTGGTGGTCTTCTCCACCGGCCGCGGCACCCCCACCGGCAACCCCATCGCCCCCGTCATCAAGATCACCGGCAACCGCATCACCTTCGCCAACATGGAGGATAACATCGATGTGGATGCCTCCCCCATCATCTACGGCGGAGATCTCACTCAGATGGGTGACGAGCTCCTGCAGCTGGTGGCCGACGTGGCCAGCGGCAAGCAGACCAAGGCCGAGTCTCTCGGCTACATGGAAATGGCCATTGCCCGCGTGTGCAACTACGTGTAATT